>NZ_JAQZSD010000008.1:0-227081 GCF_028674935.1 Lysinibacillus sp. CNPSo 3705
GTATTAACAATAATGCAATGTTCTTACTATGCGATCAAAGATGGAATATGCATAAATATTTGATGATTCGAATTTTAGACACAACTGAAAATAAAATTCAAACTTTTTAAAATAAACATAAAAATTCAGTTGATTTTATATTTATGCATTGTTATACTAAGCCCAACAGCAATTTAACAAGGAGCGAAGGTTATGAAATTACTCGAGGAAGTACAGTTAAAGTTAGTATCTAGTTTAAAAGGTAAGGACCTATTAACCTTTCTAGACTATACAAGTGAAGAGGTTCAGCAATTAGTTGAATTAGCGACACAGTTGAAAATAATTACAAAAGAAGGAAAATGTCCGAAGCTGCTAGAAGGTAAGACACTCGGCATGATTTTTGAAAAACATTCAACTCGTACTCGTATTTCATTTGAAGTTGGTATGAACCAATTAGGTGGCAAAGGTATGTTTATGCATGCGCGTGATTTACAGATTGGTCGTGGTGAATCGATTTATGATACAGCACATGTGTTATCAGGTTATTTAGATGGTATTATGATTCGTGCGAACGCTCATGCAATGGTAAAGGAGCTTGCAGTGCATGCATCTATACCGGTTATCAATGGACTAACGGATATTTATCACCCATGCCAAGCTTTAGCTGATTTAGAAACAATTATTGAAAATAAAGGTCACCTAAAAGGATTAAAAATAGCATATGTTGGAGATGGCAATAACGTGGCGCACTCATTAGTAGTCGCTTCTGCTCACGTAGGAATGAACGTGGCAGTAGCAACGCCAGTTGGCTATGAATGTGATGCAGAGGTGATTGCAAAAGCACAGGCTATCGCAGCAGCAAATGGTAGCCTAATTACCATTACAAATGATCCTGTAGAAGCAGTGTTAAACGCGGACGTAGTTTACGCGGATGTATGGACGTCAATGGGCCAAGAAGAGGAAACGGCAAAACGTCTACAAGACTTTGCCGGTTATCAAATTAATGATGAGCTTGTCGCATACGCCAAACCAAATTATATGTTCCTACACTGCTTACCAGCTCATCGCGAAGAAGAAGTAGCGTCATCTGTTATAGATGGCCCAAATTCCTATATTTTTGAGCAAGCGGAAAATAGACTCCATGCGCAAAAAGCGATACTTGCGTCAATTCTAGCATAGAACTTTGCATTACTTTGCGCCTGAGTAAGCGTAATGTTTTATAGTTATACTTCTCGATTTGAGAAAGTACTATATAGACAGAGTTCATATTGGCAACAGGGGATGTCAATATGAATAACATAAAGTGGTTGCAGACAGAGGGATGTTAGCCACGCGTGATGTATGTTATCAAGATGGATGACCACATCGCTACATAATAAAGTAACCTGGGAGACGCTGGGTTACTTTTTTCTTGCTAACTGCCCATTTACTCTAATACCTAGTTTTCCAATCTTTTATAGAGAATTAAAACGATTATCTATATAATAGGATAAATAAGTTATTTGAGGAGGGCTTCAGATGAATATTGACCATATCGAAGCGTTTTTATATGTAGTACATTATAAAAGTATTCATAAGGCTGCTAATGCATTGTTTTTATCTCAACCGACTGTGACGGCAAGAATTAAATCATTGGAGCGAGAGTTAAATGTAGAGTTATTTCATCGCAATGGGCGAAGTGTAATATTATCGGATAAAGGCAAGGATTTTGTACCTTTTGCGACACAAATTGTGCAAACCTTCGAACAGGGAAAGAAACAATTAGAGGAATCGAAGGAGTCTGACGAAGTGTGCATTGGTACAAATGGTGTCACAGCACAATATTTTTTAGCTTACGCAATGCCAAAATGGAAGAAAGACTTTCCACATTTACGCTTTCAGATTATCACAGGTTCAACAGCGGTGATTTTAGAAAAATTACAAAGTCATCAAATTCATCTTGGTCTAATTCAATACGTGCATAGGGAAGGAATTTGCAATGAGCTATTGCTAAGTAATGCAGTCAAACTTGTGATGCATCGTGAGCATCCCTTTATACAACAAAATCTAATAAAAGCAAAGGAATTGGCACAACAGAAAATAGTGTTTTTTGAATGTGGGGCCTTTGATTGGAATTATGTGCATAAAATGTTTGAGGTAGAGGGCGTAGCAGCAAATATAGAAGTGCGAACGGATCATTTAGAAGTGGCGAAAGAATTTATCCGTACAAGGGAGTATATAAGCTTTTTACCATATCTTTGTGTGAAAAAAGAACTTGAAAGCGGTGAGTTTGTTGAAATTGATATCAAACATTTACTTGATATGAATCAACACATTTTTCTAACGTATAAAAATAAACAGACGCTGGCACCAGCCTTTTGGAAAACAATAGTAGAAACAGCTGAGCGATTTGAAAGCATTCAAGAAAATCTGATTTGATAAAATTTTTTTTAAGTCAGTAAATTTTTTCTATTAAGTAGCCTATTGCAAACTGTATAAATGAACTGTATTATCTTCCTCAACCCTATTTTATTTATGAGTATTCATAAATTGAATATTTTTTTAATTATAAAACATACTTAACCACTATGTTTAGTAAAAATAAAATTTGAGGAGGAACAAATATGGTGAGACAGGACAAAATTCGATTCGGAGCTATTATTCATGGTGTGGGTGGTAATATTTCAGGTTGGCGTCATCCTAAGGTAGCTAGCAATCAAAGTGTAAGCTTGCCGTTTTATATTCAGCAAGCACAAAAGGCTGAGCAGGGGAAATTTGATGTTGCTTTTATTGCAGATGGTTTGTTCATCAATGAAAAATCTATTCCTCATTTTTTAAATCGTTTCGAGCCAATAACAATTCTTTCGGCGCTAGCAGTAGCAACGAAAAACATCGGTTTAGTTGGTACTGTATCAACTTCCTATAGCGAACCATTTACAGTTGCACGCCAATTTGCCTCTTTGGATCATATAAGTGGGGGCCGTGCAGGGTGGAATGTTGTTACGACGCCATTAGAAAGTACTGCCTTAAATTACAATAAATCAATTGAACAGCATCCTAGCCATGCAGAACGCTATCAAATTGCTGAGGAATATTTAGAAGTGGTAAAGGGCTTGTGGGATTCATGGGAAGATGATGCTTTCATAGCAGATGTAGAACATGATGTATTTTTCGATCCTGAAAAGCTGCACACACTAAATCATAAGGGCAACTATTTTTCAGTACAAGGTCCGCTAAATATTGCACGCTCTAAGCAGGGGCAGCCTGTTATTTTCCAAGCAGGTTCTTCAGATGCAGGTATTCGATTAGCAGCAAAGGATGCGGAGGCAATTTTTACACACGGTGCGTCGTTAAAAGAATCACAGAAATTTTATCAAAGAGTGAAGACTGAGGTTGTGGCATTTGGACGCAATCCAGATGAAGTTAAAATTTTCCCAGGAATCTCTCCGATTATTGGCGATACGCTTGAGGAAGCGGAAGCGAAGTATCAGGAAATCGTTGAGCTTGTTTCGATAGAGCGCGCGCTTACTTATCTTGGTCGATATTTCGATCATCATGATTTTTCACAATATGATGTAGATGCTCTGTTTCCAGAGCTTGGTGATATTGGAGCAAACAGCTTTAGAAGTACGACTGATTATATTAAAAAATATGCCAAACAAGAAGGGCTAACATTGCGCCAAGTAGCGTTACGTGAGGCAACCCCCAAAACAGCATTCTTTGGTACAGCAGAGCATGTTGCTGACCTCGTGCAGGAATGGTTTAAGCAAGAGGCGGCTGATGGCTTTATTATAGGCGTTACTGTACCTGGAGCACTGGATGATTTTGTAGACAAGGTTGTGCCGATTTTACAAGCAAGAGGGCTATATCGTGAAGAATATGAAGCTGACACATTACGTGGTAACTTAGGTTTACCATTTAAAGAAAGCCGTTATGTCAAACAGTCTGTCTAAAAACCGAGTAAATATATAAGAATAAGTGTATTTAAGGAGGCAATGTATGAGCTATTCATTAGGTATATTAGATCAAAGCCCTATTATTGAGGATGCTACAAACGAGCAGACCTTACAAAAAACAGTGGCTCTAGCACAAAAAGCAGAGCAATTGGGCTACTCACGTTTTTGGGTGTCAGAGCACCACAATACGGATACACTAGCAGGGTCATCGCCGGAAGTATTAGTATCTTATCTCCTTGCAAAAACAAAGTCTATCAATATTGGATCGGGTGGAGTAATGCTACAGCACTACAGTCCTTACAAGGTAGCAGAAAATTTCCATGTTCTCGCGTCGTTGGAGCCAGGGCGTGTTGATTTAGGCATAGGGAAAGCACCGGGTGGTTTACCTCTCTCTACGAAGGCATTGCAATATGGCACCCTCAATAATGACGAAAATGATTTTGAGGAAAGATTAACATTTTTACAGCAATTAATTGAGCAAACAGTACTAGCAGAGCACGAGTTATATGGAGTTCAGGCAACACCAATCCCAAAGGTAAAGCCAGCATTATTTTTACTTGGGGCAAGTCCACAAAGTGCCACACTTGCAGGTACACTAGGCATTGCGTTTGTCTTCGCGCGATTTATTAATAGTGATAATGATGTATTAGCACAAGCAGCTACAGCTTATCGCACGCATCATCCAAATGGTCATTTTGCTGTCTCCATCGCAGCACTTGCAGCCCCTACAAAAGAAGAGGCGATAGCGTTAATTGGTGATCAAAAAATTACGAAGGTGCATTTAGCGAGTGGCAAAAGTCTAACATTACAATCAGTAGAACTTGCAGAGAAATTTGGGCAGGAATCTGGGGAGTCATTTACGGTGAAGCAATATGATGCAGATATTTTATGTGGGACTCCAGATGATATAAAAATGATATTAGATGACTACCATGTGCGCTATCGAATTGATGAGTTTATTTTGCATACGCCTGTGTTGAAGGAATTTGAACGGGAGCGATCATTTGAGCTATTGAGTCCAGTCTATTTACAGCAAAAGGAAGCGGTAAGCTAAGGAGGAAATGAATATGACGAAAAATATAGATGTAATAGTTTGGTCAAAGCAAGGTTGCAGTTATTGTAATGAAGTGAAAAGAAGATAAGGGCCTCCGCGGATATCACGGAATCGTAAAGGATTTCACAGAGGATGTTAGCCTAAAATCATCGCATCCATGCGATAACGGCTAACTGACCTGCATGGTGCGCCTAAGCACAAAGCCGATTCCGGACGCAATTATGCCAAGGCATAATTGGTAACAACAAGGTATTTCTTACAAAACCGTAGATGTAACACATAAAGACGCATTCCGTGACATCTTAGAAGCAAAATATGGTGTCCGTTATGTTCCGGTTGTCGAAATTGGAGCAAATGGGTCTTTAAAGCAGTAACAGAAATTGGGAATTTATAAGCAGCGCTTGCTGTTGATTTACCGTCGCATGCATAAGAAGAGAGGGATTCTATGAAAAAATTATCGTTTTATTTACTATTGTTGCTAGTGCTACTTTTAACAGCTTGTACAAGTTCTGAAAAGTCCGAAGGGGATACTAGTGAGAATAAAACTGCACAAGGTGGAAAAGGCGTTCAAAAAATTATTGTCGGTACAGGAACCCAATTTCCAAATATTTGTTTCATTGATGACAAGGGGAATTTAACCGGCTATGATGTAGAGCTTGTTCGCGCCATTGACGAAAAGCTACCAGAATATGAGTTTGAATTTAAAACGATGGAATTTTCAAATTTATTACTAAGTTTAGAAACAAAGAAAATTGACTTTATCGCCCATCAAATGGAAGTCAATAGTGAGCGAGAAGAGAAATTTCTCTTTAATAAAGAGCCTTATAATGTATTTCCATTAAAAGTAACGGTCAATACAAAAAACGATTCTATTCATTCTATTGATGATTTGAAAGGGAAAAACGTTAGTGTTTCGCCAACTAGTAACTCTGCTGTCTATATAGAGAAATACAATAAGGAACATAATTTAGGTGCTAATATTGTCTATTCGTCAGGTTCGGTTGATGTTCACAATCAACTTGCAACAGGTCGAATCGATGCAATCATTACAACACCATTTGCAGTAAAGTACTATAACGAAAGCAATAAGGCACAGGAGAAGGTAGTAGGAGATGCTTTATTAAATTCAAAAGTGTACTTCTTATTAAATAAAGACGAGGTTGTCTTACAGGAGCGACTTGATGATGCCATCCGAGAATTAAAGGCAGAAGGCGTCATTAGTAAGTTAAGTAAGAAATGGCTAGGTGACGATTATTCAGTAGACTTCTAAACGATATAGGAAAGGAAGAAGGAAGTATGGCTAATGACTTTGACTTCACACTAATTGCAAAAGTACTTCCAATATTGCTTCAGTATTTACCGGTAACACTCGAAATTTTAGTGTTCGCTACTTTTTTTGGCATGCTACTTGGTATCGTAATCGCTATACCAAAGTTGCTACACATACCAGTTTTGAAGCATATCATAACGATTTATATTTCGTTTATTCGAGGTACGCCGGTTTTAGTGCAATTGTTTTTAGTGTTTTATGGTATACCAGCATTATTAAAGCTTGTACATATTGATGTAACAAGAATGGATGCTATGTATTTTGTAATTATTACTTATACGTTGAGCAATTCTGCATCGTTTGCTGAGATTTTTAGAGCGGCTATTTTAACGGTTGATCGTGGACAAATGGAGGCAGCCTATTCAGTTGGATTAAGTGGTATACAGGCTTTTCTACGTATAGTGCTCCCTCAGGCGATTCGTGTTGCCTTTCCAAATATGGCAAATACGATGATTAGTTCTTTAAAGGATACTTCTTTAGCATTTTCAATTGGTGTCATGGATATGGTGGGACGTGGAGAAACACTAATTGCTTCAACAACAAGGGCGCTAGAGATATATTTGGCGCTGTCCATTGTTTATTATGTCATTGTTATGCTACTAGAAAAGGGTTTGAAATTAAATGAACGATATCTTAATCGATATATGCCAAAGGAAGCTACATCTAGCTAGGGGGAAATGCTATGACTATAGATATTGCTTTTATTTTTGAAGCTTTAATAGAAATTAGTAAAGTATTGCCGTTAACTTTGTTCATGGCAGTTACACCTGTCTTATTAGGCATTTTTATTGGCATAATAGTTGCTTTTGTTCGGATACAACAAACAAAAATTCTCGCACCTTTGTTGAATTTTTACGTTTCTTTTTTTAGAGGTACACCAATCATTATGCACATTATGCTTGTTTATTTTGGCATACCAATTGTTGTTGATGTCATTTCAATAACTTTTAAGCTTGAGTTTCAATCAAGCTCTATCCCTATTTTACTTTTTGTTATTTTGGCTTTGACGCTAAGTGCAGGAGCTTACACCTCCGAAATAATTCGATCCGGTATTTTAAGTGTACCTAAGGGACAGCTAGAGGCAGCATATGCAGTCGGTTTGACTTTTTCACAGGCGATGCGACGCTATATATTACCTCAAGCATTTAGTAAATCCATTCCTAACTTCACAAATGTCTTGATCGGTTTCTTACATGCCACGTCACTAGCTTTTTTCCTTTCAGTCAAAGAGTTAACAGGAGTTGCAAATATTGTTGCTTCTATTAATTTGAAGTTTTTGGAGGCATTTATCGCCGTAGGGCTAATTTATTGGGGTGTTTCAGCTATCATTGAATGGCTCGCACACCGTATAGAAAAAAGAGTAACAGCCTACAGTAAGGGTGGCATTTAAATAGAGTCGTTTATATAGAAAGGGGATAAGAACGATGACAGTAGCTGAAATAGTGATTGAGCATTTGAAAGAGGAAGACTATGCAAGGTATTTAGAGGTTTTAGTAGAGAGTTATGCCCAATATGAAAAAGAATATGAAAACCCAGAGGACTGGGCTTCTTACTTAAGTGATATTCGGGCATCTGTCGGTAACCCTAATGCAGAGACAATTTTAGTGGCAAAGCGGGGTGATGAGATTTTAGGGGGACTGCAATTATTTACAGATTCTGAAAAAGCATATGGTTTGCCAGCGCTTAACATAAAGTCTACTATTGTGCGCTTACTTGGCGTGCATCCTAAAGGAAGAGGGCTAGGTGTTGCTAAAAAGTTATTGGATGAAAGTTTCGCCTTTGCACGCAAACGTCAGGATCGAGCATTATACTTACACTCGGGTGATATTATGCAGGCTGCTATTAATCTTTATTTATCCTTGGGTTTTGTCAGAGATGAATCTAAAGAGTTTAATAAGGGGGATAAGCTTGTAAAAAGTTTCCGCTATGATTTATAAAAAAGAACCCGTTGATATTGTACATCAACGGGTTCTATATGTTTTAACGTAATAATTTAGTTTACATGTTGAAAATTTTCCCTGGATTCATAATATTATGTGGATCAAGTGTTGCCTTGATGCTTTTCATCACTAATAGAGATGTTCCATGCTCTGTAGATTGATATTTCATTTTTCCAATACCAACCCCATGTTCACCGGTACATGTGCCACCACGCAGTAAAGCAAATTGGACAATATGTTCATTGAAGAGGTCTGCTTTTGCCTGCTCCTCAGCATCGTTTGGATCTAACATTAACAAAGCATGGAAGTTACCGTCTCCAACATGACCTACAATTCCACCTGCAAGACCAACTGCCTCAAGCTGTTCACGAGCATATAAAACAGATTCAGCAAGCATAGATATTGGCACACATACATCAGTCGACATAAGCTTTTTCCCCTGGATATGCATGGATATATGCATAGGCCAATGAATGGCGCGCCTCCCAGAGCTTATTCCGTGCTGAATTGTCTTGTTCGAATTCAACAGAAAGACAGCCAAAGTCCTCAAAAATTTCACTAGCAAAATCTATATCGGCAAGCATACCTTCTTTATTTCCGTGAAATTCTAGAAATAGTGTCGGTTTTTCTTCATAGGATGTTTCATTATAAATATTTGCTTGTTTGATAGAGGCTTCATCGACCAGTTCAACACGGCCAATTGAAATGCCCGCTTGCAACAATGCGGTTACTGCACTGACAGCATCGCCAACTGTCGTAAAAACTGCACGTCCCGCCGTTACAAATTCGGGTATTCCATAGACTTGTAAAGTTAATTCTGTAAAGCAACCTAGCGTACCCTCAGAGCCAATAAAAAGGCCATTCAAATGATAACCAGAAGAGGATTTTGCTGCTAAGCTACCGGTATGAATGACTGAACCGTCTGCGAGTACAACCTCTAAATCTCGTACTTGATCGCGCATAACACCATACCGCACTGCTGTTGTCCCGCTAGCATTCGTTGCTGCCATTCCACCAAGTGTAGCATCAGCACCAGGGTCAACTGTGAATTGAAGTCCATGTTTTTTTAATTCTTTATTCAATTGAGCACGTGTTACACCCGGTTGTACTTTCACAAGCAGGTCATCTGGTCGAATTTCTAAAATAGCATTCATTTCAGAGAAATCGATAGAAATGCCATTTGCAATGGGAATTGCATTACCTTCCAAGCTTGAGCCAACACCAAAAGGTACGACTGGTACACGTTCCGCATGCGCAATTTTTAAGATGGCACTGACATCGGCCGTGGAACGAGGAAAGACAACGATATCTGGTAAGCTCATTGCATGATGAGATTCGTCCCTTCCATGTAGCTGTCGCACCGTTTCGTTTGTTGACACCTGTTCTTCAGATAAAATCTTTTTTAGTTGATTTACTATTAATTCTACAGCAACAGTCATTCCAATTCCCCCTAATTTTCTGATAAGTTAAACTTTATCATGCATTTATTGGAAATGGAATGAACTGTCTATAAAAAGTTAGTGAGCAAAGGCTTTTTCAAGTTTTTGAACAAATGCATCCTGCTCAGTGGGACTAGATTGCTGCCACCATTTTTCAAAAAACACACCAAGCCCTGGAAGTAAATGCTCTTCACCACGGCTAATTGCATCTTCGACAATATCCTTAAATTCGGCCGCTGATTGACCATGTACATTTGTCGTAATCGCATCTCTTATTTGAAAATTCATCTATTTCGCCTCCTTAGTAGTAATTTTGTCCAACCTTTTAAGAAATATGTATAGTGTGACAAATCAATTATGCCTCGGCATAATTCCGCTGCCGCTACAGAAAACATTTGTAGCTATCGCTATGCTTTCGTGTAGATAAACAATGCGTTCGGAATCTACTTTGTCCTTGCACCGAAGATTTCCTTTCCGCTGCTGTGTCATCCGCCAGAGCTTTAGGTCAACAGATGTTTTATTGCACGAAAGCGTAGTGCTAACGCATGATGATGATCACTCAGTTGTTGTTGTTGCTGACGCTCCGCTTTCGCCCAGATAAATTGCCACAGTATGTGGTGCTTTTAGACTGAGTTCCTCTCTCGGATGTCAATAAGGAACTTAAACCGGCATTCATTTCACCACTTATAGAGGTAGGAGATGAATGCTGAAAGAAGTTAAAACATATGATTTTTGAAATTTTATACGTTTGTTATGTATAAATATTAAAAAGGACTTATAAAAACTCTCTGATCATATTGACAAAGGAGCGGTTCGACACTTCCTTGTATAGTAACTAAGATGAAGGTACCTAGGAATAATGGACTGTGCACAGTCGGCAGGATAATAGGATGACAACACAGCATAATAAACAAAAGTTATCACCTGAACAATCATTTGAGGAAGTATTAGAATTAGTCCAACCAATGATAACGTCGATTTTGTTAAGGTGCCGTATTTATAAGGATTTTGAGTATTATCGTCATATAGCATCCATAGCCGTGTGGGATGCTTGGCGTAAAGCGGATCAATCAAAAGGGCTGTTTTCTGCTTATATTTATACAACCGTAAAAGGAGAAATTTTAAAAGAGCTTTCAAAGGAAAAGCGTTTTGAAAATATTCATACACCTATGGATAATGACACGATAAATTATATTAGAGATCATGAAATGAATGAAAGCAGTCCAGTTTTTATAGAAAGCATTATGTCTCATTTAAAATTTGATGAAAGAAAAATATTACTACTTTTTTATGTAGAAGGTTTTAGTTACTTTGAAATAGCAAAAGAACTAGGTATATCTGTGGACGCTGTTAAAAAACGACGTACAAGAATAATGATTAAGCTTCGTGAGTTATTAAATGAATAGTACTTTAAGCATCAAAGGTATGCTAATATCATAACTGAATATTGGCATACTTTTTATATTTGCATACAAATTCTAATAAAAATGCTATGATTTGTAAGAAGTCAAAGAAAAATACAATTTTTAATTTTATATTTCTTTCAGGTAGATCATATTACCTATCTAATTTAATTATTGGTATGGAGGGTTTCTGTTGGAGAATTGGTTGAAACAATTAGAGATAGAAAAGAAAGAGATTTGGTATATAGTATTGCCACTATTAATAGTGTTGCCACTACTAGGTTTAAGTAATCAAATATTTGGCTTTAAGGAAGAACATTATATTTGTTTGAATTTGATTATACAAATACTAATTATTGTTTTTACAATGGCAATCGCTATTCAATCTTGGCTTGTTTTTTCACATTTATTATCGAGTCAAACATTATACATAGGTAATTTATTTTTTATCATCGCCTTGTTTGAATTAGTAAGCGTGGTTATCGCTCAATATCCAATGGCTGATACACTATATTTTGAAATATGGTTGGATTTAATCATGCGTTTATGCTTATCAATCGGTTTTGTTTTTATTATTTTAAAGCCAAAAAAACGCTTAACGATGAATGATCGTAATTATACATATGGCAGTTCCTTATTATTTGTACTACTGAGCCTTTTTCTAGTGTATCTCTCTTCAAAATATTTTTTACTTGAAGAACAATTGTTGCTGAAAGCAAGCGCTATTGCTCATTTAATGTCTGCTGCCTTACAAGGTGTAACGATAGTAATTTTGAGTAAATATATAAAAAAGTTGCCAAAACGAGTTATGTGGCTTATTAGCGCAGCGCTTTATTTAATTATTAGTGATATTTTCTTTGCGTTCATAAAAGACTTGAAATCAATTTGGGGCTTTCCAGCATTAATTTATCAATTTTTTGGCTTCTTCTTTTTCCTAAAAGCTATTTATTATACAACTGTTGAAAAACCATATACGCAACTTTTAAAAATAAAGCGAGATCTTGAGCATTCGCAACAGGAGCTTCATTTTCAAGCTTATCATGATGATATTACTAAGCTTCCAAATGAACATTTATTATTGAAAACCTTAAAAGAGGAATCACATGACAATAGTCGTCAAAAAGCAATCATTGCAATCGAAATTGATCGCCTTGCTGCTATTCGTTCATCTATAGGTATTAGCTATTCTAATACAATGATGAAGCTTGTAGCTGAAAGAATTCAAGCTATATTACCCCCTCATTATTTTGCTACAAAGCTTCGTGAGGGACAGTTTATTATTTATATTAATCATGT
Source organism: Lysinibacillus sp. CNPSo 3705 (assembly GCF_028674935.1). NCBI lineage: Bacteria > Bacillati > Bacillota > Bacilli > Caryophanales > Bacillaceae > Lysinibacillus > Lysinibacillus sp. CNPSo 3705. The sequence goes on from NZ_JAQZSD010000008.1 coordinate 12,377, forward strand.
GAAGACAAGAGAAGAGTTGCTACAATTTTGCTTGAACCTGAAGAGTACGATGAAAAAACCATTACAAGTACAACTTTTTCCACTTAACGGAAATCTTAATATTGGTATTGCCCTGAATGAAGAAGACTGCTCAGGTGAAGAGCTTTTAATGCATGCACAGTTAGCGATGAGAGAAGCGGGTCAAATACCTCAAAGAGTTCTTTTTTATAAGCCGTATATGTCAAATGGCATTGCCGATCGTATATTGATTGAGCAAGAGCTTCATAAAGCATTGGCTAATGAAGAATTTTACTTGGATTTTCAGCCTCAAGTAAATTTAAAAACTGGTAAAATCGAATCGGTGGAAGCGCTAGTACGTTGGCGTCATCCAACCCGTGGATTTGTTTCACCTGAGTTGTTTATCCCAATTGCAGAAGAATCGGGTCTAATTATTCCCTTAGGAAAATGGATTTTAGAAATGGCGTGCACTCAAGCGAAGACATGGAAGGAGCAAGGCTTACCACCAATGAAGGTTGCTGTGAATGTATCCATTGGACAGTTATTCCAGCAAGATTTAGTGCATATGGTGCAAGAAATCTTACAACGTACAAATTTAGAACCGCAATATTTACAATTGGAAATTACAGAAAGTATGACAATGAACATTGATCAAATAACTCAGCTACTGCATGAGTTAAAGGCACTTGGTATACAAATTGCTGTTGACGACTTTGGGACAGGGTATTCGTCGCTTTCGTATTTAAAAGATTTTCCAATCGATTGTTTAAAAATTGATCGGGCGTTCGTTCGAAATATACAGCATAATTCAAATGATAAAGCGCTCGTTTCTATGATTTTATCAATGGCAAAGCATTTAAGATTAAAGGTTGTTGCTGAAGGAATTGAAGAAGTGGAGCAACTTGCTTTCCTGATTGACGGTGATTGCGATTATATTCAGGGTTATTTATTTAGTAAGCCGATTTCAGCAGAACAGATTTCCCAAAACTTTAACGAGATAAACAGTCGAGCAAAAGATATTTTAACAGAGTTAAAATATGAAGAGGATTTCGTCATTTAAAGTTGAAATTTTCAGGGGTGAATAATAGAGCGATGGATAGAGCAGCAAAAGTGATGGGGAGAAGAGCTGAAATGACGGATAGAGCAGTCAAAGCGACGGAAAGAACAGTCAAAGCGACGGAAAGTAGAGGCGAAGCGACGGAAAGAAGAGGCGAAGTGACAGAAAGAAATTCGAGCGACGGAAAGAAGAGCCAGAGCGACGGAAAGAAGAGGCGAAGTGACGGAAAGAGCAGCCAGTGATGGATAGAACCGCCAAAGCGACGGAAAGAGCAGTCAGCGATGGAAAGAACCGCCGAAGCGATGGAAAGAGCAGTCAAAGCGACGGAAAGAAGAGTTGAAGCGATGGATAGAACGGCCAAAGCGACGGAAAGCAGAGGCGAAGTGACGGAAAGAAATCCGAGCGACGGAAGGAAAAGCCAGAGCGACGGAAAGAACAGTCAAAGCGACGGAAAGCAGCCAAAATCGTGGATAGAACCGCCAAAGCGACGGAAAGAAGAGCCGAAGCGACGGAAAGAACCGCCAAAGCGACGGAAAGAGCAGCCAGTGATGGATAGAACCACCAAAGTGAAGGAAAGAAGAATGAAGCGATGGATAGAGCAGCCAAAGTCGTGGATAGAACCGTCAAAGCGATGGAAAAGAAGAACCGAAGCGACGGAAAGAGCAGCCAGTGATGGATAGAACCGCCAAAGCGACGGAAAGAAGAGCCAGAGCGACGGAAAGCAGAGGCGAAGTGACGGAAAGAAATCCGAGCGACGGAAGGAAAAGCCAGAGCGATGGATAGAGAAGCCAAAATCGTGGATAGAACCGTTAAAATAATGGATAGAGCAGCCAAAATCGTGGATAGAACCGTCAAAATGATGGATAGAGCAGTCAAAGCGACGGAAAGAACCGCCGAAGCGATGGATAGAGAAGCCAAAATCGTGGATAGAACCGTTAAAATGATGGATAGAGAAGCCAAAATCGTGGATAGAACCGTTAAAATGATGGATAGAGGGAAAGAACCGCCGAAGCGACGGAAAGAGCGGCCACAGCGATGGATAGAGCAGCCAAAGTCGTGGATAGAACCATCAAAGCGACGGAAAGAAGTCAAAATGATGAAGTGGTTGATTGGAATCAAGGCTGGTCGACTCCTTGTGGCTCATCAGACGCCCCCAGAAATCGCCCGGCCGAACGGTAATCAAACACTCGATTTGACGGTAATAGGAATTTTATTGACATAATAAATAGGAAAACTGCTTACTTCATCACAGGAAGTAAGCAGTTTTATATTTGATGATAAAGTTTAATGTACGAGGTACTCTTCTTTTAATTCTCCTATGTCCACTTCGGAGCGTTCCTCTAAAGACCGACGTAAATGGACAGTTGCAGTTTTACCATCATCATGAAGTTTGTCAATCCAAATCGATACGCCATTATAGCTTACTTCATATTCTTTTGGTGAGGCAACAATTTCTTGTGCACGTGTATATTCCACTTGCAGGCCCCCTTATTTTTTTGTTTTGCCTTCTTTAGTGACTGAATTTATCATGTTCATAAACTCTTGAGAAAACTCTTCACTAACTTTGTTAGGCGCTATTTTTTGGTTTTTCGGCGTTTGAGGTAATGACCCTTTATTGGCACTTTGACCTTGCTTATTGTCTCTTCCCATGTTCAGTTTCTCCTTTCTTTTTGATATTTCTTAATATGGCTTTGAATTGATCTTTTTATCATGGGAAAAACTAGGGAAAGGTAAGAATTTATTGTATATATGTTTAGTGCTTTTTGTGTTAATAGATCGTCTTAAATGAGCATACTAAGCGTAATACGTGCTAAACTCCAAGAACGACTTCATGATGAACATCCTTTTGGTCAAATGAAAATCCTTTAGGACCGAAATCATCCTCACCATCACGATGAGTCTTTATTTATAATGAAACCTTTTTGATAGAAAAATCATTATTTAATAACGCCCAGTTTTGCGGGAATGGGAAACCTAACGCCCAATAGCTAATACCTCGAAGATTATATTCTTTCGTCATGTCAAACTTAGCTTGTGCACTTCTAGCATCTTCAAACCATACCTCATGATTTCTTCCTTGTTTATCAACATAACGGAAATACGGTGACTGAGCAGTTCTATCATATTGAATGGTTGCGCCATGTTTTATAGCTCTGTTAAGGGCTTCTTGAGAGCTGAATGTTTCTGCTTCTTGGCCTTTAACATGTGGTAGAAGCCAATCGCGAGCATAAATTTGAAAGCCTAAAAATATTTTGTTAGCAGGCATAACGGATAAAGCATATTCCACAACTTTTCTCATCTCGTTAATGGGTGAAATGGCTTGTGGTGGACCAAGTCGGTATCCCCATTCATATGTCATCAAAATGACAAAGTCTGCAATTCTTCCGTGTGCTTCATAATCATGAGCCTCATATAAAGTTCCTGCCTGCGTTGCGCTCGTTTTTGGGGCAAGTGCCGTTGATACTAGGAATCCTTTTGGATGAAGACGATCAACAGCTAATTGGAGGAAAGTGTTGTAATTCTCTCGATCTGCTGGAAGAACGTTTTCGAAATCAACGTTTAGGACTTTATAGCCCTTTTCCTGCATCACTTGCAAAGTATTGTGGATAACCTTTTCCCGTAAATCTGCACTAGATAAAATAACATGTGATAAGTTGGAACCGGCTTCTGTGGAAGAGAAATTCGTAAGGGTTAACATAGGTGTAATGTTCTTAGCAATAGCTGCATCGATCATTTCTTTATCCTTTATAGGTTGTAATGTCCCATCCTCCTTCACCATATAAGCAAAGGGGCTAAAATAAGTTAGTAGATGACCGATTGCGTTAATCGACTGTACGGCTTCTTTAGGCTCTTGATACGTATAAGCATTTACTTCAATGGTAGGCTTTGCTCTCGGAATAATTAAATGCGCACCAGCATAAATCATATTTGGATTAGAAATTCCATTTTCTGAAACGATTGCTTGAATAGTCGTTCCAAATTGTGTAGCAATTTGCGATAAAGTTTCTCCTGGCAGCACAATATGTGTAGTGGGTGGAATAATTAGTCTAGTTCCAGGTGTTAAAACATCTGGATTGGTTAAATGATTTTCTGTGATAATCGATTGCATAGTCACCCCGTAATGTTGAGAGATCGACCATAAGGTGTCACCCTTTTTTACAATATGGGTTGTGTAAGGGGAAGGGATAACGAGTGCTTGCCCGATTACTAATTGATCTGGATTAGATAAAGCGTTTAATTGGATAATGGAATTGGTAGGTACAGAATAGCTGTTTGCAATTTGCCAAAGTGTTTCACCAGCGCTTACAACATGGATAATCATAAGGACACCTCCTTAGTGGTTTCAATATAGCATCATATGTATGAATAAAGAGAATGAGCATTTATCTTTCATTTTTAAGCGATAAAAATTCCGATTTTCATATTCTTTCCAAGTGATAAGCATAGGATAAAACATATGTATTGCATCATTTGAGAGAGGAGCTGTGTGTTGAAGAAAGTAAAGCTCACAGGAAGAATTGTTACCCCTAAAGATCCGGACTATGAGCAAGCAAGAACAAATAATAACTTAAATGATCCCAAATTTCCCGGTATCATTGTATTTTGTCGACATACGAAAGATGTTATCAATGCATTAAGATGGGCAAGAGAAAATAATGAATTATTTCGAATCAGAAGTGGGAGACATAACTATGAAAATTATTCATTATTAAATGAAGGTCTCGTTATAGATGTTAGTGATATGAATGACATAACTATTAACCAGCAAGATATGACAGCAAGAATTGAAGCGGGCGCTAATTTAGGAAAAGTATATCGGATATTATGGGAAAATGGTTTTACAATCCCGGCAGGAACTGAAGGTAGTGTAGGGGTTGTTGGTTTGACACTTGGTGGCGGAATTGGCATGCTATCACGTCCGTTTGGGCTAACATGTGACAATTTACTTGAACTTGAAATGGTTGTTGCAAATGGTCATGAAGGGGCTGAAGTAATCCAGGCTGACAAGGAGAAAAATAGTGATTTATTTTGGGCAAGTTGTGGCGGGGGTGGTGGGAATTTCGGCATCGTTACAGCTCTTACATTTAAACTGCATCCTATTTCTAACGTATCGATTTTCGCCATTACATGGGGTTGGGAAGATTTTGAACGAGCCTTTGACACATGGCAAAAATGGGCGCCATATACAGATGAACGTTTGACCTCACAGATTGAGCTTAAATCTAAGGAAGTGGGCGAAATTGTTGCTCAAGGTGAGTTTATAGGTACGGCATCTGAGTTAAAGAAACTACTCCGTCCATTAAGGAAAACAGGTTCACCAGTGAATATATGGATAAAGGAAGTACCGTATATTAAAGCGGTAGAATTTTTTGACTTACCGAGCGGCAACAAACCAGCCTTCCGTAAAAGGTCAGGATCCTTTATTGAAAGGCCATTCCCTCATGCTGCTATTGTAAAAATGAAAGAATTTTTAACGAATACGCCAAATAGAGACACGACTATTTGGCAGCAATCTCTTAGAGGTACGATCAGTCAAATTGCGTCAAACCGGACAGCTTATTATTATAGGAATGCTTTGATTGCTCAGGAGTATAATACTTCATGGAAAAAAGCTAAAGAAGAAGAAAAAAATATTCAGTGGGTGGAGAATTTAAGAAGAGCTTTGTCACCTTACACTGCTGGCGATTATGTGAATTTCCCGGATCGTTTTATAAAAGATTGGCCAACTGCCTATTATGGTCGTAATCTTAGAATGCTTAGAGAGGTAAAGGGGAAATACGATCCGTTTAATGTATTTCATTTTCCTCAAAGTATTCCGCCAAATAAAAAATGGCTTTAATTGAGGAAGATGAACTGCCCGTAAAAGCCTGTTGTGAAGACTAATAATCAGTGGGGAGGAAAGAACCCCCACTGATTAAAGTTTCACTTTCGCTCTACTTTATTTTTCTGCAAGTATTTTATTGATCGCTGGAATATCAGCGGGAGCAAAATTAAGATTTAGCAGCTCATTTCGAGGAACCCATCTAATTTCAGCATGTTCTAACAGGACAGGCTCTCCTTCTGTAATTGACGCTTTAAATGTTTCTAAGCGTACGATAAATTTTTCATATTCATAAATCGTATCCTCAACCTTTTCACCGACTTGTATAGAGCAATTAAATTCCTCTAATATTTCACGAGTCAAAGCTTGATCAGGAGATTCACCCTCTTCAATTTTACCACCAGGAAATTCCCAATAATTTGCTAGTACCATATTAGGATTTCTTAACGCACAAAAAATTTCGTGCTTATCATTTTCTATAATTGCACCGACTACATGTACATTTTTTTTCATTTATTTTCATCCCCATTGTGCATTCTTAAAATAATGAAAATTATAACATATATCACTGAAAAATCCCCTATTGTCGAGTAGGGAATAATTTTGCTCATTTCCATAGCGTGTGGTTGATTTCCGTTACGGTTGGGCGCTTTATAGCTGCCGCTTCGCTTTCGCACAGAAAACATTTGTAGCTGTCACTTTGCTTTCGCTACAGAAAACATTTGTAATAGAAAAATAACAATTAAACTGTTTTTTTGCATGACTATGTAATTGTCGTTTTCTACTGTATAATAATGAACAATATATAGGAAAAAGGCGGTACGAGGTACGATGAAAAGAATTGAATCTACGCAAAATGCGTTAGTGAAATATTGGAAGAAGCTTGCGACAACACGTAAAGAGCGTGAAAGATCTGGAGAATTCCTAGTAGAGGGATTCCACTTGGTGGAGGAAGCATTAAAAAATACGGAACAGGTGATGCAACTAATTGTACGTGAAGGTGTAGAATTACCAATGCTTTGGCCGATTGATAATGTAGCCATCGTTGAGGTAACGGCTGCTGTTGCCAAGGAGTTTGCTGAAACGGAGACTTCACAAGGTGTATTTGCGGTTTGTAAGCAGCCTTTGTTAGACGAAGGTGTAATGGCCACGTGGCGCAAGGTGCTGCTAATTGATGCCGTGCAAGATCCAGGAAATATTGGGACGATGATTCGTACTGCAGATGCAGCTGGTTTGGATGCAGTCATACTCGGTAAGGGCTGTGCGGATTTATATAATCCTAAAACGCTTCGTTCTGCACAAGGCTCACATTTCCATATCCCGGTCATTCGAGGCGATTTAGAGGATTGGATTGAGCAGCTACAAAATAATGGTGTACCAGTATTTGGGACTGCTTTAGATGAGGATGCAGTTGTCTATAGCGATGTTGAACATGCTGGTGCATTCGCGATCATGATGGGGAATGAAGGTAGTGGTATTCATCCACAACTACTTTCGATGACAGATCAAAATATTATTATTCCAATTTTGGGACAAGCGGAGTCTCTAAACGTAGCAGTAGCAACAGGAATCGTTTTATATGGATTTGTTAAGTAGGTAATAAAAGCAATGACAACTGTAATTGCAAGAATATGGTGAAATCGTTAAAATTGTTGGTCATCACCATAAAGTGTGGTTGATTTCCGTTCCGACTGGGCGCTTTGTTGCTGCCGCTTCGCTTTCGCACAGAAAAACATTTGTTGCTGCCGCTTCGCTTTCGCACAGAAAAACATTTGTTGCTGCCGCTTCGCTGTAGGGTCTCGAGCCAACACGATGTTGGTCACAAAGGCGTTATCACAGGATGTGATGCTTTTAGCCTTCGTTCCTGCCCAGTCTCCACTCCAAATCAACTAATATATGGAATATAGTTTAACAAATGTCATCGGCAATTTTTGGCGATGAGCCTAAAAATTGCCGATAGAACCATTTTTATCGATGGCAATAGGCACATGGCTCTTGATTTGAATTGGTATAGTATTGTATAATCACTGTTAAAATGTAAACGAAAATGCTTTGACCGGGAAGTAGTAAAGATTGTGAATGGACGACAGGGAGTGCAGGCCGAAGATTGAGAGCCAGTGCCGTACCAATGCAGTTTTGAATTCATCCCGCGAGCAGCTACCGGGACCAGCGAAACGCTGTAAAGGTATGCCGGCTTTAATCTAGTCGTTATGTCAATGAAGTGATTGTTAGGAATTTTCCTGCAATAACTAGGGTGGTACCGCGAATATGTCCTCGTCCCTTTTTTAGGGGCGAGTTTTTTTATGCCATCAACAAAATTGGCATGGATTTGAACAAGGAGGGTTTATTACATGGAAGAGCAATTAAAGCAATTAGAGCAAGAAGCACTTGCTAAAATTGAAGCGGCAGCAAATTTAAAGGAATTAAATGATGTGCGAGTAGCATATCTAGGGAAAAAAGGACCTATCACTGATTTATTAAAAGGTATGGGGAAATTATCCGCTGAGGAACGCCCAAAAATGGGTGCTTTAGTCAATACAGTTCGTGAAAAGGTAACGGCTGTATTAGAGGAAAAGGTAACTGTGCTAGAGGAAGCAGCCATTGCTGAAAAATTAGCAAGTGAGTCGATTGATGTCACTTTACCTGGCCGTGAAATTAAAGTTGGCAATCGTCATCCATTAACACGTGTTATTGAAGAAATTGAAGATTTATTTATCGGTATGGGCTATGAAATTGCTGAAGGGCCGGAAGTAGAAAAGGATTATTACAACTTCGAGGCATTAAACTTACCGAAGGGACATCCTGCTCGTGATATGCAAGATTCGTTCTATATTTCCGAGGAAATATTATTACGTACGCATACTTCTCCTGTGCAAGCTCGCACGATGGAAGAGAAGAAGGGTGAATCAATTCGCATTATTTGTCCAGGGAAAGTATTCCGTCGTGACAACGATGATGCTACACACTCTCACCAATTCATGCAAATTGAAGGGTTAGTGATCGGTGAAAATATTCGCATGAGTGACCTTAAAGGTACACTTGATACATTAGCGAAAAAAATGTTTGGTGCGGACCGCGAAATTCGACTTCGACCAAGCTTCTTCCCATTCACAGAGCCATCTGTTGAAATGGATATTTCTTGCTTCAAATGTGGTGGTTCTGGCTGTAACGTATGTAAAGGTACAGGCTGGATTGAAATTTTAGGAGCTGGTATGGTGCATCCAAATGTACTTGAAATGGCTGGCTATGATCCGAAGAAAGTATCAGGCTTTGCATTCGGTATTGGTGCTGAACGTATTGCAATGTTGAAATATGGTGTCGACGATATTCGTCATTTCTATACAAGTGACACACGTTTCTTATCACAATTCGAGCGAACAGAAGCGTAAGGGGGATAACAAATGTTAGTATCATTAGATTGGTTAAAAGATTATGTAAATACACAGGATTTAACACCTGAGGCGTTAGCTGAAAAAATTACGCGCTCTGGAATTGAAGTAGATGCAGTAATTGACCGTGCTAACGCAATGGATAAAGTTGTTGTCGGCTATGTCGTATCAAAGGAGAAACACCCTGAAGCAGATAAATTAAATATTTGCCAAGTGGATGTTGGTGAAGCTGAACCACAACAAATTATTTGTGGTGCTCCAAACGTTGATGCTGGTCAAAAAGTTATTGTCGCTCGTCCTGGTGCACATTTACCAGGCGGCATTAAAATAAAAAAAGCGAAACTTCGTGGACATGAATCAAACGGCATGATTTGTTCATTACAAGAGTTAGGAATCGAAGGGAAACTAGTTCCTAAAGCATATTCTGAAGGTATTTATGTGCTTCCTGAGGGAGCTGAGGTCGGTTCAGATGCCCTTGCTATTTTAGGTTTACGTGACACAGTATTAGAGCTTGGTTTAACACCAAACCGCTCAGATGCACTGTCAATGCTAGGTGTGGCGTATGAAGTTGGCGCAATTCTATCTGAAGAAGTGAAGTATCCAGAAATCGCCTACAGCACATCTTCTGAAAAAGCAGCAGACATGTTAAAGCTTCGAGTAGAAGATTTACAAGCAAATCCAATGTATGTAGCAAAAGTTGTGAAAAACGTAAAAATCGCGGAATCGCCAATGTGGCTACAAAATCGTCTAATGGCAGCAGGCGTACGCCCTCATAATAATGTGGTCGATGTAACGAACTACATTTTAATGGAATACGGTCAACCGCTTCATGCCTTTGACTACGATAGTCTTGCAACAGGTGAAATCGTAGTGCGTAAAGCAACAGATGGCGAAAAAATTACTACTTTAGATGACCAAGAGCGTACATTAAAAGCAACAGATTTAGTCATTACAAATGGCAAAGAGCCAGTAGCTATCGCAGGTGTAATGGGTGGTGCTAACTCTGAAGTAAATGATTCTACAACAACGGTTGTGATCGAATCTGCTTATTTCGATGGTTTAACTGTACGTCAAACATCACGTCATCTTGGACTTCGTTCAGATGCTTCTGCTCGCTTTGAAAAGGGTGTTGACCCTAACCGTGTATTACCAGCTGCAGAACGTGCTGCTGCACTACTAGCTGAACTAGCTGGTGGGGAAGTGTTAGAGGGAACATGCATCGTAGATGAGCTAGATAAATCACCGGCACGTGTTGTCGTTTCTCCAGATTTTATTAATGAACGTTTAGGTATGAAAATTTCATTAGAAGAAATGTTGACAATTTTAGAGCGTCTTAAATTTGGCGTAGAAGCAGCAAATGGTTTACTAATCGTTGATGCACCAACACGTCGTCAAGATATTAAAGTTGAAGAAGATATTGTAGAAGAAATTGCTCGTTTATATGGCTATGATGAAATCCCGATGACGTTACCAGAGGGAGCAAACCAAGTAGGTCGTCTAACACCATATCAAGCAAATCGTCGTGTAGTTCGTAACTATATGGAGGGGGCAGGCCTTTACCAAGCTGTCACTTACTCATTAACTTCAGATACATTGTCACAACGCTTTGCATTGAAAGCCGAGCCAGTAACACGTTTACTAATGCCGATGAGTGAGGACCGTTCAACACTACGTCAAAGTCTTATCCCACATTTAATTGAAGCGGCTGCATATAATGTTGCACGTAAAGCTGACAATGTTGCATTGTATGAAATTGGTTCAGTATTCCTTGGTCAATCAGAAGAGGGGTTACCATACGAGGAAGAGCATGTGGCGGCAGTAGTTACAGGAAAATGGCTTGACCATGCTTGGCAAGGGGAGAAAAAAGCAGTAGATTTCTTCGTCTTAAAAGGCATTGTAGAAGGTGTTATCGGTAAGCTTGGTTTAGAGGACCGTATTTCATTTGTGAAAGCTGAAGTAGCTGGATTACATCCAGGACGTACTGCTAGCATTCTTTTAGACGGTGAACAAGTGGGTATTATCGGTGGATTACATCCAGCAGAGCAAAAAGCATGGGGTGTCAAAGACACATATGTAATGGAAATGAATCTAGTAACATTATTAAATGCTAATGCAAAAGAAGCACCTCTTGGTTATACACCAGTGCCTCGCTTCCCAGCAATGTCTCGTGATATTGCCCTTATCATGGACCGTACAACAACAGCTGGAGAGGTTATTGCTGCGATTCGCTCAGCAAGCGTGAAATTATTGAAAGACATTCGTGTATTCGACGTATATGAAGGTGAAAAAATGGAGGCTGGTAAAAAATCAGTTGCATTCTCCCTAACATACTTCGATCCAGAACGTACGTTAACGGATGAAGAGGTTGTTGCAGCACATAACAAAGTGTTAAAAGCTATTGCAACAATTGAAGGTACAGAAGTACGCTAATTTTTAACTTCTTTTCAGCATATAGGTTTTGTACCGAACGCGTAGCAACAAGTACAGATGTACCTCTAAAGCGCTGAAAGAAGTTAAGCCTCCGGAGCTATTATGCCGAGGCATTATTGATTATGTTTTTGTGAGCTGTCTCTTAAGGAGGCAGCTTTTCGTTTTTTTTACGTCATTTTTATTGGAAGTCAGAGAGAAATAAAGAGCTGGAGAGAAGACTTTACGTTAATTTACACGTTTAAACATTCCTCAATATTCAGAAATAACAAAAAATAAATTTTTGATTTATATTTGTGTATAGTATAATTTGGATAGAAAATTTTACTATTGGGTGGTAGTTATTATGAAAAATCATCGAAAAAGAAGAGGCTTTTCCATGCGTGCCCGATTAATATGGGCGTTTACTTTGACACTTTTAATTCCCAGTATTGCCATTGGTACGTTTTCATATTTGAAGGCTTCTGATCAATATGACAAGGAATTAAGTAATAGCTCGCGCGAAAATGTCGATTTATTAAATACACTAATTTCAAATGAGATATCACCTATTCAAAGTGATGCGGAGTATTTAGCTGCTTCTTTTAATAAAAATGTGCAAGATGCAGATGCTTTAAAGGAATTAGAAAAATATAATGCTTTACATAGCAATGTCTCTGTTGTCAATTTAGCAATTGAGGGGCACAAATTTATGCGTGAGCCATATGCTAAATCCTCAGCCGATTATGATCCATTTACGCGACCGTGGTACTTAAAGGCTATTGAATCACCAGGTAAAGGCGTTATGGTTGATCCATATAAATCAACGATTACAGGTGAATTAATATTAGCAGTATCAGCTGGTTTACAAGATCGTTCAGGGGTTATTTCTATTGGTCTAAATTTAGACGGAATTTCCGAGCTAGTGAAATCAGTGGAGATTGGTGATAATGGCTATGCTACATTAGTAAATGCCAATAATCTTATTATTGCTGATCCACAATTAGAGGCAGGAACGGAGCTCAAAAAGTCGTATATAGAAAAGATACAAGGAAAAGAAGAAGGTAGTTTTACCATTGAAGAAGATGGGAAAAAGCATCGAGTGTTTTTTACTACTAATAAACTAACTGGGTGGAAAATTATTGGTACTATGGATTTAGCAGACGTAGCAGCTGTCACAAAACCAATATTAATAAACACGATGACCGTTATTGTCATTTCACTAATCGTATTTGGAATCATTGGTGCTTTCATTATAAGAACAATCACTCAGCCATTAAATAAGTTGTCAACAGTAGCTGAGCAGGTTGGAGATGGTGATTTACGTAATTTAATTGATATTAAAAGACATGATGAGATAGGTAAATTGGCAGATATATTCAATAAAATGATTCTATCTTTACGTAATGTAGTTGGTAACATTAGTGAGGAATCCAATCAGTTAGCTGCATCATCGGAGGAACTTACAGCAAGTACATCAGAAAATAAACGAGCTACATCGCAAATTGTTGATTCCATTCAAACATTTGCTGAAACGGTTGATTTGCAAGCCGAAACAATTAATGATAGCACTAACGCTGTACTTGAAATGTCTTCATCTATTCAACAAATTGCCGTTAAGTCCGATACCGTTAATGAAATGTCGCATAAAGCAATGGAGGCTGTTGTGATAGGAGACGAAACTATTCAAACAGCAATAGGCCAAATGAAAATGATTCAAAGTACTGTCCAAGCACTTGAAAACACCGTACAAACACTAAGTGTTCAAATGAAATCGGACGTATTGTAGAGGCTATTACGCAAATTGCTGATCAAACGAATCTTTTAGCTCTAAATGCTGCAATTGAAGCTGCTCGTGCAGGTGAGCATGGAAAAGGTTTTGCAGTTGTTGCTGATGAGGTGCGAAAGCTTGCTGAGCAATCCGCACAATCAACTATGCAAATAAAAGATATCATTGATTATATTCAAGCCGATACAAAACTAGCGGTTGAATCAATGGCTGCTGGTTCAGCTGAGGTAATAAAGGGAATTGATGTAACAAATATGGCAGGAAAGTCATTCAAAGAAATTAGTGATAATGTGCAAAGCGTAACCTATGAAATAGGACAAATTTCAGAGACAGCAAAAGTTATTTCTGAACACTCCAATCAAGTGGCACTAGGAATTGAAAGTGTGCTTCAGCGAACAAATGACAATACAGCAAGTGCACAAAATATATCCGCTGCAACAGAGGAACAGCTAGCCTCTATGGAAGAAATCGCTGCATCGGCAGAAGCCCTTGCTAAAATGTCTGAAAATCTACAACAAACCATTAAACAGTTTAAATATTAGGCTAAACAAAAATCTGATCATAATAAGTTTTTGATAGAAAGAATTTCGCTAACTACAATAGAGAACAAGTTGTGTATAACTTGTAATTCTGCTGGAGTATAGCGAAATTTTTTTGTCAAATAGACCAATATTATTTCATCTTTTTAGCTTTCTCAGTATTCGCAAAGTGCCATTTCGTAATGGAACGTAAAAATTCCTCACCTTGTTTCCGCCAAATGCGTGCTGCTAACGCATCTACTTTCGCTGAAGCTCCCTTCAACAACTCTATCCCAGCAATCTCGCTCAGACGGTCCATTTCTTTTAAAAATGCAGCACGAGCTAATATCGATGCAGTTGCTACGGAAAGATGTAGTTGCTCGGCCTTCGTAGAAAATAGTACATTCTCCCGAACAATATCTCGTTCATTTTTTAAGTAATTGTAATAAACGCCGCGTTCCGCAAACTGATCTATCAAAATATGTTCTGGTTTTTCGGGCGCCATTTTCGCCAGTACATTTTTAAGTGCTCGATTGTGCATCATAGCTTTCATTTTACCTTGAGAGTAGCCTCGTGATTGTAATTCGTTATATTTTTCATTGCGTAGCACAAGTACACTATGGACACAAGCTGCACGTAAATCAGGGGCTATTTTACGCATGTAATCATCCGTTAGCATTTTTGAGTCTTTGACACCAAGTTCGTTTATAAGCGCAATTTTTGATGATGGGACATATACGGCTGCAACTGTTATTGGACCGAAATAATCACCAGTACCAGTTTCGTCTGAGCCTAGCACGGACATCGTAGCAAAACCTTCTGGAAGAACGTCGCCCTTTACTCCTATCGACGATGATTTTTGTGTATTTTGTTCTTCTATGTTTCCCCAGCGCGCAGCTTCTCGCTCAGCTCCTCCCCCTTGGAACATTAATTTACCTGATTTGTACATCGTAATTGCTGTATCCGGGAGCTTCGCGGCAAAGATTACACCTGGAGCTTTACGCTCTATAAAATGGTTGGCATAGTATGACATTACCTCTTTTTGTCTATTTGTTGATATGGAAAGTACAATATTTGACATTTACTCGTTCCTTTCTGTCCTCGTTGTTCACAATTTTATACCTTTCATGTTATGATAATAAATAGCTTTTTTGTGTAAGCAGCTCACAATAAAAAAATTCGTGAGCACAAAAATTTTTAAAGGAGGGTGCGACTATGGAAAATCAAGAAAAGAATAAAATTTCTGTGGAAATCTACGGTCATACATATAAAATGGTCGGCTCTGAATCCATGGGACATATGCGACTTGTCGCTTCAATTGTTGATGACCGTATGCGCGAAATGAATGTACATAATCCCTCTCTTGATAGCACAAAGCTCGCCGTTCTTACAGCAGTAAATACCGTTCATGATTATTTACTATTAAAAGAACAAATGGAAAAACTAGAAGAAGAATTGAAAAAATTAAAGGGTTGAAGTGAATGTTAGATTTAATCATATTAGTGGTGCTATTAGCCGGGCTCATCGTTGGTGCAAAACGTGGTTTCATTGTTCAGATGATGCATATCGTTAGCTTTATAGTTGCCCTAATAGTTGCGTATATCTATTATAAACCATTAGCACAAAAATTTGTGTTTTGGGTTCCGTATCCAGGTGTAACGGATTCAGGTAGTCTTGGAGTAGTTATTGATAGCCTGGATTTAGACCGCACTTTTTACCGTGTCATTGCATTTGCAGTTATTTTCTTTGCGGTGAAAATTACATTGCAAATTGTGGCATCGATTTTTGATTTTATAGCGTATTTACCTGTGTTAGGTACAGTGAATCGCTGGCTTGGAGCATTGTTTGGCATGATTGAAAACTATTTAATTATGTTTATTTTGCTGTACATTCTTGCTTTATTGCCAGTTGCTTCTATTCAAAGTTTAATGTCGAAGTCGTTGTTAAGTGGTCTCATTTTGGAACACACCCCAATTATTACAAGTATGTTCCAAAATTGGTGGTATATTTATATGCAATAGCAAACTGTGCACTTCTCTCGGTTTTGAGGGAAGTGTTTTTACGATAGGAGGAATTCCCAATGAACAAAAAAACAATTATTCGCACATTTGAAAAAATTGCATTGTATATGGAATTACAAGGGGAAAATCCATTCAAAGTGTCTGCCTTTCGAAAAGCTGCTGCCGCACTTGAGGGGGACGAGCGCTCGTTAAGTGAGATGGAAGATGTCACAAAGCTTAAGGGTATAGGTAAAGGTACAGCTGCGGTTATTGAGGATTTAATGACGAATGGTGAATCAAGCTTATTAAAAGAATTAGAAGAAATTGTACCAAAAGGATTGCTCCCGCTATTAAAACTTCCAGGCTTAGGTGGTAAAAAAATTGCTAAGCTTCATCAAGAGTTAGGGGTTGATTCTGCGGACAGTTTAAAGGCTGCTTGTGAGGAAGGTAAAGTTCGTGAGCTAGCAGGCTTTGCGGCTAAGACTGAAGAAAAAATTTTAAAGGAACTTGCAAATTTAGCAAATCGATCAGAACGTTTACCGATTTGGCAGCTGGAGCCAGTTGTTTTACAAATTGAAGCTCTTCTAGGTAGTATGGAAGAAGTAGAACGTTTTTCTGTTGCAGGAAGCTTCCGTCGTGCAGCTGAAACAAGTAAAGATATTGATTTTATTGTTGTAACTGAAGCAGTTGAAACTGTACGTGAAAAGTTACTGAATAAGCTTTCTGTACAAGAAGTCATAGCAGCTGGTGATACAAAAATTTCAGTTATTTTAGATCTAGATGAGCCTGTAAGTGTAGATTTTCGATTAGTAAAAGATGTAGAATATGCAACAGCTTTACATCATTTCACAGGCTCGAAAGATCACAATGTACGCATGCGTCAAATTGCTAAAGCCCGTGGTGAAAAAATTAGTGAATATGGTGTAGAGCAGGCTAATGGCACCGTATTACCGTTTAAGGATGAAGAAGCATTTTTTGCGCATTTTGATTTACCATTTATCCCACCGAGTTTGCGTACAGGAACATCGGAATTTGACAAAACGAATGACATTAAAAGTCTAGTGAAAATAGAAGATATTAAAGCAGATTTGCATATGCATACGACTTGGTCTGATGGTGCATACTCTATTGCTGAAATGGGCGAAGCATTGATTGCGCGTAGCTATCAGTATAGTGTTATTACTGACCATTCACAATTTTTAAAAGTAGCGAATGGTCTAACGCCAGAGCGTTTAACAAAGCAACGTGCTGAAATTGAGGCGTTTAATGAAGCACATCCTGATTTCCATTTATATGCGGGGACAGAAATGGATATTTTGCCGGATGGTTCCCTAGATTTTGAAGATGGTGTGCTAAAAGAATTAGACTTTGTCATTGCCTCTATTCACTCTAGCTTTACACAATCGCAGGACAAAATTATGGCACGTTTACTTACGGCGATGCAAAATCCGTACGTTCATATGATTGCTCATCCAACTGGTCGCATTATTGAGGATCGTAATGGCTATAATCCTGATATGGAACAATTAATTTCGTGGGCAAAGGAATATGGTAAAATTTTAGAGTTAAATGCGAATCCATATCGTCTTGATTTATGTGTTGAGCATTTAGAAATGGCTTTGGCAGCTGGTGTGCCCGTAGCAATCAATACGGATGCCCATGATATTGCTCATTTACGCTTTATGGATATTGGGGTGCGCTATGCAAACAGAGCATGGTTAAAAAAGGATATGATTGTGAATACATGGACGCGAGAACAATTTGAAGCGTTTATTCGACGAAATAAATAGATTGAGGAGGTGTTCTCAGTGATCGCAGAACGCGCATTGAAAACACTAGAATATGATAAAGTACGTCAGCAAGTGGCTACATACTGTACTTCTTCAATCGGTAAATCAGCGGTTGATGAGCTTGTACCACAGACAGATTATGAAAAAGTTGTACAATTATTAGAAGAAATGGATGAAGGACTATCCATTTTACGTGTTAAAGGCAATGTGCCGATGGGTGGGATTTTTGATGTGCGACCAGCTGCAAGGCGTGCACAAATCGGTGGCATGCTTTCAGCAATGGAACTAATGGAAGTTTCAAGTACAATTCGAGCTAGTAGAATTCTTCGCAATTTTATCGAAGATATACAATCAGAAGAAGTGATTGAGATTCCTCATTTCATCGCAAAAAAAGAAGCGATGCCTGTTTTGACAGGCTTACAACATGAAATTAATAACTGTATTGATGACAACGGTTCTGTGCTAGACTCTGCAAGCCAAACTTTGCGTTCAATTCGCCAGTCTTTACGCGCAGAGGAGGCCAAAGTACGTTCTAAGCTGGAAAGCCTTATACGTGGGAGCAATGCTTCAAAAATGCTGTCAGATACACTTGTAACGATTCGTAATGATCGCTTTGTTATTCCCGTTAAGCAAGAGTATCGTCATCATTATGGTGGAATTGTGCATGACCAATCCTCTTCGGGCCAAACATTATTTATCGAGCCAGATTCGATTGTACAAGCGAATAATGAAATTCATCGATTAAAAATGAAAGAGCAAGCTGAAATTGAACGCATCTTACTTGCCTTAAGTGCAATGGTAGAGGAAGTAGCCCCAGATTTATTTAATTTAGTAAAAGTACTAGGTGAGATAGACGTTATTTTAGCTAAAGGCAAATATGGGCAAGCGAACAAATGTACAATGCCTAAAATGAATAACGATGGCTATATTCGACTTGTTCGTGCACGTCATCCGCTTTTACCAATTGAAACAGCGGTTCCTAACGATATTGAATTTGGGAAAGACATTACGGCAATTGTGATTACAGGGCCAAACACGGGCGGTAAAACCGTCACTTTAAAAACAGTTGGACTATGTACATTAATGGCACAGGCTGGGTTACCAGTGCCTGCACTTGATGGTTCAGAGCTTGCTGTTTTCAAGCAGCTTTTTGCAGATATTGGAGATGAACAGTCAATTGAACAATCACTGTCAACATTCTCCTCCCATATGGTCAACATAGTAGATATCTTACAAAAGTTTGATTTGGAATCACTCGTTCTATTTGATGAATTAGGTGCCGGGACAGATCCTCAGGAAGGGGCAGCTCTGGCCATCTCCATTTTAGATGAAGTACATGGTCGTGGCGCCCGCGTTATGGCAACAACGCACTATCCTGAGCTAAAAGCATATGGCTATAATCGTCCAGGGGTTGCCAATGCAAGTGTAGAGTTTGATATTGAGACCTTGAGTCCAACATATCGTCTACTTATTGGTGTACCAGGGCGCTCCAATGCATTTGAAATTTCAAGTCGTCTGGGCTTACCAGAATCGATTATTGACCGTGCGAAAAGCTTTACAGGTACAGATCGCCATGAGGTAGAGTCAATGATTGCTTCACTAGAAGAGACTCGTCGCCAATCTGAAGATGATGCAGAACGCTCTCATGAATTACTTATGGAGTCTGAAGAACTTCGTAAAGAGCTACAAGGAAAACTACAAGCTTACGAGGAACGCAAAGAAGCACTCGATAAAAAAGCGAAAGAAAAGGCGCGTAAAATTGTTGATGAAGCAAAAAGAGAAGCAGAATCAATTATTGCTGAGCTGCGAGAAATGCGCAAAAATGCAGACCAAGTTGTTAAAGAGCATGAACTCATCGAAGCACGTAAACGATTGGAAGAAGCTACTCCGCTTGAAAACAATAAAGTGTTGAAAAAAGCAGCACAAGTAAAGGCTCGTGCACAAAACTTAGTTGTCGGAGACGAGGTAAAGGTGTTAAGCTATGGACAACGGGGTACATTGCTCGAAAAAGTATCGGATACCGAATGGGTTGTGCAAATGGGTATTCTGAAAATGAAAATCTCGGATAGTGATCTAGAGTACATTAAACCCGAAAAAGAACCTGTTCAACGTATGGCTGGTGTAAAAAATCGCAATAGTCATGTAAAATTAGAATTAGATTTACGCGGTGAACGGTATGAGGATGCTATCATACGTACGGAAAAATATATTGATGATGCCTTGCTTGCTAACTATGGGCGTGTATCAATTATTCATGGTGTCGGTACAGGTGCATTACGTCAGGGAATTCAAAGTTATTTGAAAAAGCATAAGCGTGTAAAATCCTTCCGTTTTGGTGAAGCGGGTGAGGGAGGATTAGGTGTCACGGTTGTGGAATTGAAATAAGCAGTAAAGGGGACGGAGAAAAATGCTGAATTCTAGCTTTTGGCGATATCCAATTATCGAAACGGCAGGATATTTTAGTGTTGTTGTATTATGTTTAGTCGTCTCGATGGCATTGTTCGAAGTCGTTACGAAATATAAAAACTGGGAAGAAATTAAAAATGGTAATATCGCTGTGGCACTTGCAACAGGCGGGAAAATACTGGGGATTTGTAATATTTTTCGCTTTTCCATTGCGCGCCACAGCACTTTAAGTGAAATGATTGGCTGGGGCCTTTTTGGTTTTACATTACTAATTGTGGCGTATTTCTTATTTGAATTTATGACACCCCGTTTTAATGTTGATCAAGAAATTGCTAACGATAATCGCTCAGTCGGTTTCATTTCCTTTACCATTTCACTCGGTCTATCGTTTGTGATTGGGGCAAGTATTGCATAGGAGTGTAATGACATGGAAAAATTAGCAAAAGTACTAATCGTTGTCTGCATCGCATTTTTGGCAGTCGGTGTCTATTATATGATGACCCTTTAAGCAAAAAACGCATCCTTTTGAGGATGCGTTTTTTTATATGCTAAGGGAGCTAGCGACGGAAAGAAGAATCGGAGTACGGAAGAAGCTGGGGCGACGTAAAGAATAGCTGGAGTGACGGAAAGGAAAGTCAAAGTGACGGAAAGAAGAGTCGGAGTGACGGAAAGAAGAGCCGAAGTGACGGAAAGAAGAGTCGAGGCAACGGAAAGAAAAGTCAAAGTGAAATAAAAAAACTAAAATACTCTCGAAAAAAATCAAAAGTTACATCATCCTCGTTTCAAACCGTCATAAAAAACTACTAACACCTATTAATATTCCTTCAACTACCTAAAAAGCCATCATAAAAAATTATTTTTGGAATATAGAAATATTAACGCAGTCCTGTGCATAAAAAAAGATAGAATGAATGAGTATTCATACGCTCTATCAATCTAAAATCATAAGGGATACAGTTATATAAATGTTGTCAAATGCATAATAATTAATCGAAAATGCATTTATTTTCTATTTTGTGTTTGAAAGAGTATTTCATTTTCATTATAATTAAAATAAGAGTTTACAAGTTTGGGGCAAAGGGGAGAGGACGTATGACAACAAAACCATGGCTAAAAAATTATCCTGAAGAAGTACCATCGTCTTTAACGTTTGAGGAAATTCCTGTGCAAGAGTTTTTGACACGTGCCTATAAAAAGAATCCATCTAAAGTTGCGATTCATTTTATGGGAAAGGATTTGACGTACACTGAGCTATATGAGTCAGCGCTAAGGTTCGCAAACTATTTACAAGCTCTTGGAATAGAGAAGGGAGATCGAGTAGCTATTATGCTGCCGAACTCACCGCAAAGTGTAATCGCTTACTACGGGGCAATGTATGCTGGGGCGATTGTCGTACAAACAAATCCACTTTATACTGAGCGTGAGCTTCAATATCAAATGGCTGATTCAGGTGCGAAAGTTATTTTATTGATGGATATTTTGTATCCACGTGTTATGAAAATCATAAAAGAAACTGCACTTGAAAATGTCATTGTCACGGCTATTAAAGATTATTTACCATTTCCTAAAAATTTGGTTTATCCTTATATTCAAAAAAAGCAGTTTGGTTTTAGTGTGAAGGTTGAACATAGTGGTCAAAATCATTTATTTACAGAAATTATGCGCTCAGCGCCCCTCAAAATGATTGATATTCCCGTTAATTTTGAAGAGGACGTAGCATTGCTTCAATACACAGGTGGAACGACTGGCTTCCCTAAGGGTGTCATGTTGACCCATAAAAACTTAATTGCAAATACAACAATGTGTGATGCATGGATGTATAAATGTGTACATGGTGAGGAAACCATTATGGGTATACTGCCATTCTTCCATGTTTATGGTATGACCGCTGTTATTTTATTATCCGTATTCACGCAAAATAAGATGGTGTTATTACCAAAGTTTGATGCAGAAACAGCGTTGAAAACGATTGATAAGCAAAAACCAACACTGTTCCCAGGCGCACCGACTTTATATATTGGTTTATTAAATCACCCGGATATTGCAAAGTACGACTTATCGTCCATTAAAGCATGTATAAGTGGATCCGCTTCATTGCCAGTAGAGGTGCAGGAGAAATTTGAAGCGGTAACAGGGGGGAAACTTGTAGAAGGCTATGGATTAACAGAAACTTCTCCTGTTACACATTCAAATCCTATTTGGGGTAAGCGTGTTATGGGCTCGATTGGTTTGCCTTGGCCAAATACGGATTCAATAATTTTACGTACAGGGGATGCTGAGGCGCTTCCAGTTGGTGAGATTGGTGAAATAGCTGTTAAGGGACCTCAGGTTATGAAAGGCTATTGGAATCGCCCTGAGGATACTGCAGCGGCGTTCGTAGATGGCTGGTTTTTAACAGGCGATCTTGGCTATATGGACGAGGAAGGCTATTTCTATGTAGTTGATCGTAAAAAAGACATAATTATCGCAGGTGGCTTTAATATTTACCCTCGTGAGGTAGAGGAAGTACTATATGAGCGTGAGGAAATCCAAGAATGCATAGTTGCGGGCATTCCTGACCCGTATCGTGGAGAAACCGTAAAAGCTTATATTGTTTTAAAAGAAGGATATTCGATTACGGAAGACGAATTAAATAAATATTGCCGTCAAAACTTAGCTGCTTTCAAAGTTCCACGTTATTATGAGTTTAGAGATGACCTACCGAAAACAGCAGTTGGGAAAATTTTGCGCCGTTCACTAGTTGACGAAGAAAAAACAAAATTGGTGAATAAAGAAGCAAAATAAATACGTGGTAAAGTATTGACAAGTAAAGATGTAAATTATAATATGAAAATATGAATGAATGACCATTCATATTTTCGTATTTTTTTAGGTGACCACGTCATATCCTTACCAATATATCAGTTTGAGATGGCTGATATTGAAGGATGACATTCGTGTATTGAGCATGAATTTAGACGTGTGCATGCAAGTTTTTTTAGGTGGTGATATAGAAGTGAAACGTGATAAGCCAAAATATAAGCAAATTATTGATGCAGCTGTCATCGTTATTGCAGAGAATGGGTATCACCAAGCACAGGTATCGAAGATTGCAAAACAGGCAGGGGTGGCCGACGGAACAATCTATTTATATTTTAAAAATAAAGAAGATATATTAATTTCTGTCTTTAATGAAAAAATGGCTGTTTTTGTAGAGTCATTACAAGATATAATAGAAAATGGAAGTACGTCTAAGGATAAACTTTCACGAATGATTGAAAATCATTTTAATGTTCTAGCGACAGATCGATACCTAGCAACCGTTACACAATTGGAACTACGACAATCGAATAAAGATTTACGACTAAAGATTAATGCGGTGTTAAGAGAGTATTTACAATTACTTGATCAAATTTTAATCGAAGGTATGCTATCAGGTGAGTTCAGTCAAACGATGGATGTACGCTTGGCACGCCAAATGGTATTTGGAACAATTGACGAAACCATTACGTCGTGGGTTATGAATGATTATCGATATGATTTGATAGAACAGGTTCCAAAAGTTCAGGCATTAATCTTGAACGGCATTAAAGCTTAAAAGGATGTGGAGAAATGGAATTTCTAAGTTGGAAAGCAGAGGATGGAGTAGCGATTATTACAATTGCACGCCCACCAGCCAATGCATTATCTCGCGGAATCATTGCCGAAGTAAATGCTGTGCTAGATGAAGTAGAAAATGATGACACTGTACGTGTCCTTGTACTTCATGGCGAAGGTCGTTTCTTCTCAGCTGGTGCAGACATTAAAGAATTTACAGAGGTTGGATCTGGTGATGAATTTTCAAAGCTAGCGAACAATGGTCAACAAGTTTTTGAACGAGTTGAATCGTTCTCTAAACCTATAATTGCTGCAATTCATGGTGCCGCACTAGGTGGGGGCCTTGAATTAGCGATGAGTTGTCATCTGCGCTTTGTGACAGAATCTGCAAAATTAGGATTACCTGAATTACAATTAGGTCTTATTCCAGGTTTTGGGGGTACACAACGTCTACCTCGATATGTAGGGGTTGCAAAAGCTGCGGAAATGATGTTTACGAGTGAGCCGATTTCTGGAACAGAAGCTGTACAATGGGGTTTAGCGAATCGTGCATTTACAGATGAAGCATTATTGGAAGAAACGCTGAAGGTAGCGAAGAAAATTGCGAAGAAGAGCCCGGTTGCTTTAAAAGCAGCTATTCAAACATTGCAATATGCAAAGCATGCTTCGTTCTATGAAGGTATTGAGGCAGAAGCAAAATCCTTTGGCACAGTATTCGTTTCGGAAGATGCAAAAGAGGGAATTCAAGCATTTATTGAAAAACGCGAGCCTGTGTTTACTGGTAAATAATATTCCATCAGTGTCGATAGCGACTTGAAAGAGTGTTATCGACGTTATCGACACTGAAAATATATAATATTTATAAGTTTACTTAGAAATAAAAAACGTTGCAGGAGGTATGGATATATGAATATTTTTGCATTAATTAAACGTACGTTTGATACAGAAGAAAAAATTGTTGTGTCGGGTGGTAAAATCCAGGAGGATGGCGCAGAGTTCATCATCAATCCTTACGATGAATATGCCATTGAAGAGGCAATCCAAGTACGTGACGCTGCTGGCGGTAAAGTAACAGTTGTGTCAATTGGTGGCGAAGATACAGAGAAGCAATTGCGTACAGCTCTTGCGATGGGAGCAGATGAAGCAGTTCTTATTAATACAGAAGACGATCTAGATGAACTGGATCAAAATGCAGCAGCATATATTTTAGCTGAATATTTAAAAGATAAAGATGCTGATTTAATTTTAACAGGAAACGTTGCAATTGATGGAGGCTCTGGTCAAGTTGGACCTCGTGTTGCAGATTTACTAGGTATTAACTGTGTAACAACAATTACAAAGCTTGAGATTGACGGAACATCTGCGAAAATTGTACGCGATATTGAAGGTGACTCAGAAGTTATTGAGACATCTTTACCACTTTTAATAACAGCTCAGCAAGGTTTAAATGAGCCACGTTACCCATCTTTACCAGGGATTATGAAAGCGAAGAAGAAACCGCTTGCAGAACTTGAGTTAGACGATTTAGATATCGATGAAGATGATGTAGAGGTTAAGGTAGAAACAGTTGATATTTTCTTACCAGCTCAAAAGGCAGCAGGCCGTATTCTAGAAGGCGAACTTTCTGCACAAGTAAAAGAGCTTGTAAACCTACTTCATACAGAGGCGAAAGTAGTTTAAGTCATCTGATGACAAAAATCGAATCTTAAAGGGTAACGGAGGGAATATACTATGACAAAAAAAGTATTAGTATTAGGTGAAGTTCGTGAAGGAAGCTTACGTAATGTTTCTTTCGAAGCAATTGCGGCTGCAAAGCAAATAGCAGATGGTGGTGAGGTTGTTGGTGTTCTTTTAGGGGATGCTGTGGCAAACTTAACAGGTCCATTATTTGAATATGGGGCGGATCGTGTTGTAACAGTGGAGCATCCACATTTAAAACAATATACATCTGATGGCTATGGTCAAGCTTTATTAGCGGTAATTGAGGAAGAAAAGCCAACTGGTATCGTATTTGGTCATACTGCAAACGGTAAAGATTTATCACCAAAAATTGCAAGTAAATTACAAGCAGGTCTTGTATCCGATGTAACGTCAATTGAGGGTGCTGGCGATGATGTTGTATTCATCCGTCCAATTTACTCTGGTAAGGCTTTTGAAAAAGTTAAAGTAAAAGACGGTATGGTTTTAGCTTCAGTTCGTCCAAATAATATTGCACCATTAGAAAAAGTAGCCGGTAAATCAGGTGACATCACTTCTATTACTGTAGATATTACAAACCTTCGTACAATCATTAAAGAGGTAGTACGTAAATCTTCAGAGGGTGTTGATCTTTCTGAGGCAAAAGTAGTTGTAGCAGGTGGTCGTGGCGTAAAATCTGAGGAAGGCTTTGAACCATTAAAAGCTCTAGCGGATTTACTTGGTGGTGCAGTTGGTGCTTCACGTGGTGCGTGTGATGCTGAATATTGCGACTATTCACTTCAAATTGGTCAAACAGGTAAGGTAGTAACACCAGACCTTTACATTGCAGCTGGTATTTCAGGAGCAATTCAACACTTAGCTGGTATGTCAAACTCAAAAGTAATCGTTGCGATTAATAAAGATCCAGAAGCAAATATTTTTAAAGTTGCGGACTACGGTATCGTAGGTGATTTATTTGAGGTAGTGCCTCTGCTAATCGAAGAATTTAAAGCGTTAAAAGTGAATGCCTAATAAATGCGCGGGGAAGATATGTCTTCCCCGCTTTTTTACGTTCAAATTTTTTGACTTTTTGAAGTTATTGCAAAATAAAATGTTGACATAATTAATTTTAGAACGTATAGTGATGAATATTAATTTAACTTTTTTCAGTGGATCAACCATCTGT
The DNA here is from genome assembly GCF_028674935.1 of Lysinibacillus sp. CNPSo 3705. Lineage (NCBI taxonomy): Bacteria > Bacillati > Bacillota > Bacilli > Caryophanales > Bacillaceae > Lysinibacillus > Lysinibacillus sp. CNPSo 3705. The sequence goes on from NZ_JAQZSD010000008.1 coordinate 38,990, forward strand.
ACCTGTCGCTACGCTTTCGGTACAAAAGAAATCCGCTGAAATAGAGGAACTCAGTCAGTGATTTTTATAAAGAAACGCAAAGATTAGGAGTAGTAAAAGCTCATTATTTGGTGAAGAGAGCTGCGGGTTGGTGCAACGCAGTCCAATAAGACTTTGAACTTGCCTAGGAGCGGTAAGATAGATGGAATTTACGAAATATTCTATTTGTTGAACGGTTAACCTTCGTTACTAGGTTTTTAAGCAGGGTTCTTAAAGAACCAATTAGAGTGGTACCGCGGTTTGCTTATGGCATATCGTCTCTTCTTTCATTTGATAATGAAGGAACTGACGATATGCCTTTTTTGATTTTAGGAGGTAAGGATATGGAAAATGACAATCAGAGATTAAAAAGAACGATGACATCACGGCATATTACGATGATGGCTTTAGGTGGTGCCATTGGTGCAGGGTTATTTAAAGGAAGTAGTGCAGCTATTGATATGGCAGGGCCATCAGTACTTATTGCGTACTTAATTGGCGGGATTATCTTGCTATTTGTTATGCAAGGTTTAGCAGAAATGGCAGTCCGAAATAGCGAAGCCAGAACATTTAGAGATTTAGTGCAAGCCGTTTTAGGGAAGTATCCAGCTTATTTCCTAGATTGGATCTATTGGAAAATGTGGGTATTAAATATTGCTGCAGAATCTATAGTTGCGGCCATTTTTATTCAATATTGGTTGCCAGATTACCCGATCTGGATACTTGCATTATCTGTTTCGGTGTTAGTTACAGCTATTAATTTACTATCTGTGAAAGTTTTTGCTGAAACGGAATATTGGCTGGCATTAATTAAAATTACTGTCATTGTGGTATTCATCATAGCCGGTTTAATTTTATTGCTTGTTACTTTTGGTAATCATACAGCTGTTGGTTTTTCTAATTTAACGGAGCATGGTGGTTTCTTCCCGAACGGATCAATGGGATTGATTGCTGCAATGCTTGTAGTTATTTACTCTTATGGTGGTACTGAAATTATTGGTATTACATTAGCTGAAACGAAAAATCCTGAGAAAGTAGTGCCAAAAGCTGTTCGCAGTACATTAGTACGTATTGTGACTTTTTATTTAGTTCCTTTCTTTATTATCGTTAGCTTGATTCCTTGGAATGAAGTAAACGGGGTGCCGGAAAGTCCGTTTGTAATGGTCTTTAAAATGATTGGGATTCCTGGTGCTGACCATATTATGAACGCTGTTGTTTTACTAGCAATTATTTCATCAATGAACTCTGGGCTTTATGGTTCATCACGAGTTCTGTATACACAAGCTGTAGACGGACGTGTTCCTAAAATCTTTGCACATTTATCAAAAAGGAAAGTTCCGGTATATGCCATATTAATGTGTACTTTAGCTTTATATATAGCTGTAATCTTTTCTTTATTTGCGGGAAGCAAAACATTTGATTTTCTAATGGGTTCACTTGGATATACCGTGTTATTTATTTGGTTAATTATTGCGATTGCGCATCTGAAATCGCGTAAAATACAGCCGGAAAAAACAAGTTCCTATGCAGTGAAATGGTTCCCTTACACAACTTGGATCGCTATTATTGCATTAAGTGCAATTCTAATTGGCATTATTTTCACAACATCGATTATCGTAACAGGTATCACATTAGTTATTTATCTTTTTATTACGTTAACGTATGTCTATAAAGGTCGTTTTCATGAAAATTAAGCAAAATAACATAACAACTTATTGCCTTTTTCGACCTTATTTTTCATAAATTTCGCATACTAGGCAGATTGTTCGCTCAAGAGAATTTATCCATGCTATACTACAAGCATAGTAAGCTTAAGGAGGATTTCAAATGGCAATTGTACATGCAACAGATGCAACTTTCCAAGATGATATTAAAGAAGGGTTAGTACTAGTAGACTTTTGGGCTGCTTGGTGCGGACCTTGTAAAATGATTGGACCAGTTCTTGAAGAAATGGATGCTGCAGGTAGTGCGGCTAAAATTGTAAAAGTAGATGTAGATAATAACCAAGGTACTGCAGCACAATACCAAATTATGTCTATCCCATCATTACTATTATTCAAAGACGGTGAATTAGTAGATAAAACAGTTGGTTTCCAACCAAAAGAAGCATTAGAAGCGTTTATCGCAAAACATGCTTAACTTCTTTCAGCAAATTCTCTTGTACCGAAAGCGTAGCGACAGGTACAGAAGTCTCCCACCTCTACAGATGGTGAGATGAATGCGAATTTAAGCTCTTTTCAGGGGTGTCCAAACACCCGTTGAAAGAAGTTAAAGCTTCCGGACGCAATTATGCCGAGGCATAATTGATCCTGTAAGAAAAAAAGAGTCAAGCCATCAATAAGATGTGCTTGGCTTTTTTTCGTTATATAATATAGAGAAAAAGCGGAAGTTATCCTTATAAATATGAGAAAATAAAGGGACAAACGCTACTTTAAGAAAAAGGGGCAGGTAGGCGATGAATGATTTAATGAAACGAAAGCTTGAAATTTTACCAGATCAGCCTGGCTGCTATTTGATGAAAGATCGACAAGGAACCATTATTTATGTCGGGAAAGCTAAAGTGCTGAAAAATCGAGTACGCTCGTATTTTACTGGTTCGCATGAAGGGAAAACACAGAGGCTTGTAGGTGAAATAGAAGATTTTGAGTACATTGTGACATCCTCCAATATTGAAGCTTTAATTTTAGAGCTTAATCTTATAAAACTACATGACCCGAAGTACAATGTTATGCTGACGGATGATAAAACGTATCCGTATTTAAAAATTACAAATGAAAAACACCCGCGCCTTATTACAACGCGAAAAGTGAAAAAGGATAAGGCAAAATATTTTGGTCCATATCCGAATGCGTATGCAGCAAGTGAGACGAAAAAGCTGTTAGATCGTTTATATCCTCTTCGAAAATGTGTACAACTCCCTACCAAGGTTTGTTTGTATTATCATATGGGGCAATGCTTAGCCCCTTGTGTGAAAGATATAGATGCAGAAATTTACCACAATATGATTGAGGATATGACAAAGTTTTTAAATGGTGGGGTTGAGGAAGTCAAAAAGGAGCTAGAGGTAAAAATGCTAGCGGCCGCAGAAAATTTAGAGTTTGAGCGTGCAAAGGAATTTCGTGATCAAATTGCACATATTGATACAGTCATGCAAAAGCAAAAAATCGTATCGAGTGATACAACGAATCGCGATGTATTTGGCTATGCCGTGGAGAAGGGCTGGATGTGTGTTCAAGTTTTCTTTGTTCGTCAAGGGAAGCTCATTGAGCGAGATGTCTCGATTTTCCCGATTTATCAAGAGGCAGAAGAGGAATTTTTGACATTCGTTGGACGATTTTACGACAAGCTAGAGCACATTAAACCTAAGGAGATTTTTATCCCACAAACCATTGATGCAGAAATTTTAACGGAATTACTAGAAGTTAAGGTACTAACACCAAAACGAGGGCAAAAAAAAGAGCTAGTTGAATTAGCGACAAAAAATGCTGAAATTGCGGTAGCGGCAAAATTCCAGCTTATTGAACGGCAGGAAGAACGCACAATAGGAGCATGTGAGGCGCTCGGTGAAGCTATGGGCATTTCTGCACCTTTACGGATTGAGGCTTTCGATAATAGTCATATGCATGGGACAGATGCTGTATCTGCAATGGTTGTCTTTATCGATGGAAAACCTGCAAAGAAGGAGTATCGAAAATACAAAACACGTACAGCCGCCAAGCATGATGATTACGGGGCGATGCAAGAAGTAATTCGCCGTCGATACACACGCGTATTAAAAGAAGGTCTACCTTTACCGGATTTAGTACTAATAGATGGCGGCAAGGGGCAAATGGAAGTCGCGCGAGAAGTATTAGAGGATGAACTCGGCCTTGTTATTCCAATTGCCGGATTAGCAAAAGATGAAAAGCATAATACGTCACAGCTTCTATTTGGTGATCCAGCTGAAGTAATTGCGTTAAAGCGAACTAGCGATGGATTCTACTTACTACAGCGAATCCAGGACGAAGTACACCGTTTTGCTATTACCTTCTTACGACAACAGCATGAGAAACATGCAATACAATCTGTCCTCGATAATATAGAGGGCATTGGTCCGAAGCGAAAACAACAATTACTCAAGTATTTTGGCTCTGTCAAAAAGATTCGTGAGGCAAATGTGCAAGCATTACAGGAAGCAGGGATGCCTGCTAATCTGGCTAGCAATATTTATGATTATTTTCATCCAGTAGAAGACTCCCACCTCTAAAGGTGATGGGATGAATGCAGATGGAACCCCTTTTCAATGGGTGTATAAACAATTACAGTCTAAAAACCCCACGTATTGTGACAACGACTGAGTGACCAACATTTTGCTGTTGCGCTACCGCTGCGCTTTCGCGCAAAAAATATCTGCCGCTGCCGCTGCGCTTTCGCGCAAAAAATATCTGCCGCTGCCGCTTCGCTTTCGCGCAAAAAATATCTGCTGGTCAAAGCCTCCGAACTTAATTACGCCAAGGCAAAATCGATATTCAATAAGATCCATTGTCAAAGGATTAGGCGTATGCTAAGGTTGTATATAACATAGCTTTTTAATATAGCAATGTTTTTTAGTAGTTTCTATTTATTAAAATGGGAATTTCTTCACTAAGTTTCAAATTAAATACGATCACTATTTAGTGATGATAGAGGTGCAAGGTTCAAGAGTAGTACATACGAGGACGAACAAGTCCGGTGAAAATGTGTGAAAGGGGAACTTGCCGAAGTGGAGCATCGTTGTTTCCGATGCTGTGCTGGTTTTACATTTAAGAGATGTAAGACTGTCGATTCTATACGTTTCGGAGAGCTATCACACATGCGCAAGTTACTTTATTGTACATGTTATAGGCAGCTTTCACGTTATGTGAAAGCTGCCTTTTTAGATTTTTCTCGAAACAACATTTTTTCAAGGCTGTTAGGCGTTTGCTTTTGTCATGTTATTAAAGTTGCAAAAGTATCGCTACTTTTATCAGCGAAATGATTGAATACGAAGGAGAATGATAAAGATGACGAGAGTTGTGATGAAATTTGGTGGTGCTGCATTCGCATCAACAGAGTGCATTCAAAATGTTGCGAAAAAGGCGATTGCAGAAAAGGAAAGAGGTTTTGATGTTGTCGTTGTCACTACAGCTATGAGGGGTATGGCTAAAGAATTAGCGAAGATGGCTCGTGAATTATCAGACCATGCATCTAAGCGTGAACTAGACGCACTATTTTCAACAAGCTCACAACTCACAAGTACATTAGTGGCAATTGCTATACAGGAGAAAGGATATGATGCCGTGTCATTAACGGGCTGGCAGGCAGGCATTGAAACCGATGCTATGTATAGCAATGCCCGTATTGAGGAAATGAATGCTAGTCGAATTGAAGAGCATTTTGTACAGGGGAAAATCGTTATCGTTGCTGGGGAACAAGGTATCGATAATTCACGGAATATTACGACGTTAGGTAAAGGTGGTGCGGAAACGTCGGCTCTAGCAATTGCAGCAAAATTGAAGGCGGAGCGGGTAGATATTTACACGAATGTGGATGGCGTCTATACAGCTAATCCAAGTCATGTTGCTGGGGCACAAAAACTAAAAGAAATTTCCTATGATGAAATGCTAGAGCTATCAAACTTAGGGTCACAAGTTTTACACCCGCGAGCTGTAGAGTTAGCAAAGAAATTTCAAATCCCAGTTATCATTCGCTCGAGCGAAATAGATACTGTAGGTACTTTATTGAAGGAGGAAGTTGAAATGGAAAAAAATTTAATTGTACGTGGTGTTGCCTACGAGGCAGACGTTATTCGCTTAACTGTTGGTTATGATGCTTATTCTAATGCTTCGTTAGCAAATATGTTCACAATACTTGCAGAAAATCGCATAAACGTCGATATAATCGTACAGGCAATAATTGATGGTTTAAAGCCGACGGTATCTTTTACTATTTTAAAAGAGGAGTTCGCTGAAGCATTACGTGTTCTAGAAGATAGTAAATTATCACTAGGGTTTAGTTTTGCTGATTTTGAAATTGGCTTAGCGAAGGTTTCCATTATTGGCTCAGGGATGGCATCTAACCCAGGGGTGGCTGCGAGGATGTTTGATCGTCTACGTCGTGAAAATATCCCTGTAAAAATGGTGAGTACTTCTGAAATAAAAGTGTCTGTTGTTGTACCTCAGGACGAAATGATTCGTGCAGCAAATGCATTACATGATGAATTTAATTTATTTCAGGAAGTGTCTTTTGTACCGAAAGCGTAGCGACAGGTACAAAGATAATGCGGTTTTGAGTCACTTTTTTTAGCGGGGCGTGGATAGAGCAGCCAAAGCGACGGATAGAGATTGTAGAACAAGCGCTTTACATATAATATTGAAAAAGATGTGCCAGTAAAATGCACATCTTTTTTTGTTCACATCAATTTAATATTTTATCCAATTCTATTGTTATATAATAAAATGTGACATGTTTTACCAAGGGGAAGGTGGAAGTTTGTATGGGGTTATTCGGTTTATTTCAAAAACCAATGGATGAAAGTGTTGAGATGCACAACGATTTAGAAATACAAATATTAAAAAAGCGAATTCTGGAATTGGAACTTGAGCAGGAAAGCATTGATGTGAAAAATGCGGTTTTAGATTTTGTACTAGCGCATATGGAGTTAATTAATTTTCAAACGGCTTTAAAGGTTCAAAATGTCTCTACGAGTGTAGGGGATATTTCAGCAATGAGTGAAGAAATGTCGTCAAATACAGAGGAAATGCTTGCGGTTGAACAAAATGTTAATGCAAACATTCAAGAAATAAAACAGCATTCATTACTACTTGTAGAGGAAATGGAATCATCTATTTCAAAAGGTGAAATGGTTCAGGAGTTGTTGGCCAAAGGAGCTCATTCAACAGAGCAACTGAAGAATGAAATGACCAAAATGGACAATATTAGTACTGGTGTAACTGGGATTGCCGATCAAACACAATTACTATCTTTAAATGCCTCAATTGAAGCCGCACGTGCTGGTGAGCATGGAAAAGGCTTTAACGTTGTTGCGATGGAGGTAGGGAAGTTAGCCAACAGTTCGAAAGGTTCATTGCAAGAAATGACAAAAATTCGAACAGTCATTGATAAGAAATTACATAATACAATAACAAATATTAAGCAAGTCGAACATTATTTAACTGACTTTTTAAGGATCATGAAGGACAATATTGCTAATCTGACTGTAACAAGTAGAAATATTGAAGAAGCAGCACATGGTATTCATCAAATAACAGCTGCCTCAGAAGAAAATGTAATAGCTGTAGGTCGTTTAGCGGAAACAACGACGGAATTATCACGTACTAGTGACTTCTCGGATCTAATACAAAATCAAGTATCTGAAATGTTAAAAGCTATTGCACCGACAATCAGAAGGCCATCAGAGCAAACGGTAGTTAGCCAATTGGCAGCAAGGTTAATGGATCATGCTAGTTTTTTACGAAATGCTATTCACAAGGCTGGTCAAAAAGAAACGATAAAAACGCATCATCAATGTATGTTTGGAAAATGGTATTACGGACATTATGAGGAATATCAAAACTTACCAGAATATCGTAATATTGAACAACCACACGAATTAGTACATATGGCCGCCCAAAAGTTAGTGAATGAACTGTCAATTCATAACATAGAAGAAATGATTCAACACTCACTTAATATTTTGGAGGCATTTATTTCGTTCATAGATGTACTTTTAAAAAAAAGACATGCTCAATTATAAATAAAGGTTAACAAGGAAGCTGCTTTGCTGTCGCGTCTATAACGATAATCCAAGGAGTTGCTCAGTCTCCGTAGGGAATAACTTCTATATTATATATAAAAAGGATTGCTATCCATAAATTAGGGATGACAATCCTTTTCGTTTTATTCAGTAGGAACGGTGTTCATGATTCTTTCTTTCACGTCCCATTTTACTGTGAACGTAACATTTTGTTGCTTTTCACGTTTTTCATCATAGCATTCTGTTAAATAACCTTTTGCTTGCTGGATTTGCTCAGCTATAAACCCTGCTTCAAGTCTAAAGCTACGAAGACCGATTTGTAACAGTTCTGGATCATTTGTCAACTGAAATATGCGTCCATCCTTCGACTCTTTGATAAGCTCTAAATTACCCCAACAGGCATCTGCGAAAAATGCGATAAGTTCATCTTGACTTGTACAGGGGAACTTCCGAGCTAGATCTTTTCCTGCCCAGTAAAGGACATCACCTTCGTGTTTACCAAGAATGGAAGATAAAATATAATCGCGAATTATCTCATACCCAAAAGCTGAGATTGTAGGAGATGAAGTGTTTAACATTGAAAGCCTTCTTTCTTTGAATTTTCTTAAAATTTGACACTGATAAAGTAAAGATAGATTTTTCGAGAAAAAACGATGCATCATGTACTAGATTGCTTCTTTAATAAGGAGTGTGAAAAACTTTAAGTTGCCTTGACGCTCGTAGCTCTTGAGAGTACAATAAACATGTCATAATATTGTACCATGATGAAATACACAGTCAATGAAGTATCAGTTACAAAATGATGACTTCTTTAGTTGTGCTATTTTAAGTACTAAGGGGGGTAACAGTCTTGTCGAAAGATCGAGAGTTTTTATGGCGTCGCTTACATTCTCTACTTGGTATCATTCCAGTAGGTCTGTTTTTAACGATGCACCTGTTCATTAACTTTACAGCAACAGGCGGAGCAGAAAGTTACAACGCAGCTACCGCTAATATGGAAAAGATTCCATTCCTTATCCTAGTTGAATGGATTGTCATCTATATTCCATTAATGTTCCACGCATTTTATGGTGTCTACATTGCATTCACTGCTACACCAAATACAGGACGTTTCAGCACATACCGTAACTGGATGTTCTCATTACAACGTTTCACGGGTGTATTCTTAGTGATCTTCATTGCATGGCATATTTTCCAAACTCGTATTCAAAAAGCACTTGGTACAGAAGTTGATTACGACATGATGGCAAATATCGTTTCAAATCCATTCATGCTTGGATTCTACATTGTTGGTATTATATCAGCAACTTTCCACTTATCTAACGGTTTATGGGCATTCCTAGTAAGCTGGGGTATTACACAATCTCCTCAGTCTCAAAAGATTGCTACTTATGTAACAAACATTATTTTCGTAATTCTAAGTGTAGTTGGTGTGGCTGCTATTTTAGCTTTTGCTTAATGTAATAGAAGCTACTATAGAGCATATGGCAATCATTGCAATTTTTTAAGAGGAGTGAGAAATAATCATGGCGAAAAGCAAAATAATTGTTGTCGGCGGCGGTCTAGCTGGTCTGATGGCAACGATTAAAGCAGCTGAAGTTGGTACTGAAGTTGATTTATTCTCATTAGTTCCTGTAAAACGCTCACACTCTGTATGTGCGCAGGGCGGAATTAATGGTGCGGTAAATACAAAAGGTGAAGGGGATTCTCCTTGGATTCACTTCGATGATACAGTATACGGTGGGGACTTCTTAGCGAACCAACCACCAGTTAAGGGTATGTGTGATGCAGCCCCTGGTATTATTCATTTAATGGACCGTATGGGTGTTATGTTCAACCGTACACCAGAAGGTCTTCTTGATTTCCGTCGTTTTGGTGGTACATTACACCACCGTACAGCATTCTCAGGTGCGACGACTGGTCAACAATTACTTTACGCACTAGACGAGCAAGTTCGTTCTCACGAAGTAGCTGGTCTAGTTAACAAATATGAGCACTGGGAATTCCTTGGTGCAGTAATCGATCCTGACGGCGTTTGTCGTGGTATCGTAGCGCAAGATATGCGTACAGAAGAAATTAAATCATTCCGTGCAGATGCTGTTATTATGGCGACTGGTGGCCCTGGTATTATCTTCGGTAAAACAACAAACTCTGTTATCAATACAGGTTCTGCTGCTTCTATCGTTTACCAACAAGGTGCTTCTTACGCGAATGGTGAGTTCATTCAAATTCACCCAACAGCTATTCCTGGAGATGACAAAAACCGTCTAATGTCAGAATCAGCTCGTGGTGAAGGTGGCCGTATTTGGACTTATAAAGACGGTAAACCATGGTACTTCTTAGAAGAGAAATACCCAGCATATGGTAACTTAGTACCACGTGATATTGCTACACGTGAAATCTTCGACGTTTGTGTGAACCAAAAACTAGGTATTAACGGTGAAAACATGGTATACCTAGATCTTTCTCATAAAGATCCACATGAATTAGATGTGAAACTTGGTGGTATTATTGAAATCTACGAAAAATTCGTAGGTGATGATCCACGTAAATTACCAATGAAAATTTTCCCAGCAGTTCACTATTCAATGGGTGGATTATGGGTTGACTACAACCAAATGACTGAAATTCCTGGTTTATTTGCAGCAGGTGAATGTGATTACTCTCAACATGGTGCAAACCGTCTTGGTGCAAACTCATTATTATCTGCTATTTATGGTGGTATGGTTGCTGGTCCAAACGCAGTAGACTATGTTAAACATCTTAAAAAGCATGCGGAAGATCTTCCACAAGAAATCTATGATGCACGCGTTCAAGAAGAACAAGCTAAGTGGGAAGCTATCATGAAAATGGATGGCACAGAAAACGCTTACTTACTTCATAAAGAGCTTGGTGAAATGATGACAGCTACTATGACAGTAGTACGTTATAACGACCAACTTGAAGATACATTGAACAAACTTGATGAATTCCAAAAACGTTGGGAAAACATTAACATCAACGATACACAAAAATGGAGTAACCAAGGTGCTCACTTTACGCGTCAGTTGAAAAATATGATTTACCTTGCGAAAGTAATGACAAAGGGTGCATTATTACGTAACGAATCACGTGGTGCACACTATAAGCCAGATTTCCCGAACCGTGATGATGAGCAGTTCTTAAAAACTACAATGGCGAAATTTGACCCAACTACTGGTGATCCAATTATCACGTACCAAGAAGTCGACGTTTCATTAATTCCACCACGTAAACGTGATTACTCTGCGAAAGGAGACTAAGAATTATGAATATCGCAGCTAATACTGGAAGAATGGTCAAAGTTGAAATTTTACGTCAAGATACACAAGGTGGCAATGGCTACTGGCAGAAATTCGAAATTCCTTACCGTCATGGTATGAACGTTATTTCTGTATTAATGGAAATTCAAAAGAATCCAGTTATGTCAAATGGTGAAAAAACAACACCAGTTGCATGGGATATGAACTGTCTTGAAGAAGTTTGTGGTGCATGTTCAATGGTTATCAATGGCCGCCCACGTCAATCTTGTTCAACGCTTGTTGACCAATTGACTGAGCCAATTAAACTTGAGCCTATGAAAACTTTCCCAGTTATTCGTGACTTACAAGTTGACCGTGAACGTATGTTCAATGCACTTAAAAAAGTTAAAGCATGGGTTCCAATCGATGGTACTTATGATTTAGGTGAAGGTCCACGTATGCCAGAAGGTAAACGTCAATGGGCTTATGAATTATCTAAATGTATGACTTGTGGTGTATGTATGGAAGCATGTCCAAACGTGTCTGAAAAAGCTTCATTTATCGGACCAGCACCATTATCACAAGTACGTTTATTCAACACTCACCCAACTGGTGCAATGATTAAAGACGAACGTTTAAATGCAATCATGGGTGATGGAGGCCTTGCAAACTGCGGTAACTCACAAAACTGTGTAGCTGCTTGTCCAAAAGGTATTCCTTTAACAACATCTATCGCATCATTAAACCGTGCAACTACAGTGCAAATGTTCCGTAACTTCTTCGGTTCTGACCACTACGTAGACTAATAGTACAAGCTTTACTCCGAAACTCCCTTACACTGCATGTGTGAGGGAGTTTTTTCTATGAAAAATAAAAAATAATTTTGTAGAATAAAACTTGAAAATGCTTGATTATCCAATTCGCCATTAAAGTTTCGTACAATAGGGAGTTCAGATAGGGGCATTTTCAAGAAAGAGTAATAAACTAAATATGATGTCTTTATTAAAAAGATTGAATTGGGGAATAAAATAGCAATTATCAGGGTGTACAGAAAGTGAGTTTTAACGAGTGAAAATGTGAATTTTCTATGATAATATAGTGTTTTCCTTTATAATGAATCTATATTCATTTATAACTTGCTAATGCCGTTTGTTGTTTTGGGAAGAAGCGAGTGAAAACTAGGGGGATGGCTAAGATGAAAGCAAATTATATCGGAGATTTTCAGAAATGGGCAAAGGATTTTGCATTTTTTATTGAGGTTCGTGTACGTTTTTCAGAAACGGATATGTACGGTCATATGAACAATACAGTTAGCTTTACATATTTTGAACAAGCACGAATTGATTATTTTCGTCATTTAGGTGTTCTCATGCCATCAGCAATTGACGAACATGTTGAGGGTATTCCAATTGTAGCCGACTTACAGTGTGATTACGTGAAACAAGTTTTCTTTGATGATGTACTAAAAATCTATACGAAAGTAGCGACAGTAGGCAACTCATCATTGGACATTCATTACTTAGCGAAAAACCAACATGATGAAGTTTGCTTTACGGGTCGTGGTACGGTAGTGCAAATGAACCCTCGAACTGGCAAGAGTATACCATTATCTGAAGAAGAAAAAACTCACCTAGCAAGTTTGGTGTTCCTATAGTATTGGAAAAGGATGGCGAAAGTTAATTATCCAAAGACAGAAATTTTGAGCGTTATATTTTTCAACAATATTGCAATTCGAGGAAATAAATATAAACAATGATTTCGACGATTGAAATTGCACATGTACGGCTCATTACAAAAAGTTGTAGTTGACATTTGGTAAGCGTATGCCATATATATAAGTTGATTGAAGTGGAAACTGGGCAATTCCTTGGGGATCAGCGCTCATAAGGACGTCCCCGGGAAAGCGCCTAAGCGAAACAAGAAAGCAACCACTCGTTATGGTGATGATGCATTTTTACATAAAATCATTAATTGGTGGAAGTAATTTCCGAATTTTTTTAGGAAACACGAGATATTCATGAAAATAGCCGTCACCGCTCCTCATTCCTTAACATAAGTTACAATACGTGCGGGGGAGGAGGGTGTAACTGAAAATGAATGGCTCTCATCATCGTTCTCTTTTAACGAACCGAGAACGTGAAATATTTGCGCTTTTATTAGCTGAAAAAACAACGAGGGATATTGCAGAGCAACTTGGTATTAGTGAAAAAACAGTGCGAAATCACATTTCCAATACAATTCAAAAGTTAGGTGTAACGAATCGATCTCAGGCGTTAATTGAGCTGTTACGCTTAGAAGAATTCAAATTAGACTAATTGGACACTTGCTATTTCAGAAAAAAAACGACAAAATAGAACTATTCAACGTATTTTTAGGAGTGAAATAGTTATATGTCGGATAAAGTAACAAAGCACTCACCTGAAACCGTTGCAACGGTTGAAAAGGAATTACGCTATATAGCGGCGATTGTGAAGCAAAAAGGAAGAGAGATTGTTTCACAGTATGCGATTACGCCGCCACAATTTGTTGCATTACAGTGGTTAGAAGAGCTTGGAGATATAACAATTGGTGACTTGTCAAATCGATTATACTTAGCTTTTAGTACAACAACAGATCTAGTGGACCGAATGGAGAAAAATGAATTAGTCAAGCGAATGCGTGACGAAAATGACCGTCGTGTCGTTGTTGTTCATCTTCTCGAGAAGGGCGAACGCATTATTCAAGAGGTTATTGAAAAAAGACAGCAATATTTGCAAGAGAAGCTTGTTGGTTTTAACGAACAAGAAGTCGCGCAATTATCAAGCTATTTAGAAAAACTACATGTACACATGAAACAGGATTGAGGCGGAAAGTATGAATGCCCCGATAGGCGTTATTGATTCAGGAGTAGGCGGTTTAACCGTAGCAAAAGAAATAATGAAGCTATTACCAAACGAAACAATCTATTATATTGGTGATACAGCAAGATGTCCGTATGGTCCAAGAAGTCGTCAGGAAGTACGAAATTTCACTTGGCAAATGGCAAAAGCACTAGAGAAAATGAATATCAAAATGCTCGTCATTGCTTGTAATACAGCGACTGCTGTAGCACTCGAAAGTTTACAAAGAAATATGCCTTTTCCGGTACTAGGCGTTATTAATGCTGGCGCACGTGCAGCTGTAAAGAAAACGAAGCGACATGAAGTCGTTGTGCTTGCAACAGAAGGAACAATTAAAAGCGGGGCGTATGAGGAAGCCTTATTATCTTTGAATACGTCGGCTCATATTATTCCGCTTGCTTGTCCAACATTCGTACCACTTGTAGAAAGTGGCGAATATAAAGGTGAATTTGCAAATAAATTAATTGCGGAAGGCTTAAAGCCGTTAAAAAATGAACAATTTGATACGGTCATACTAGGATGCACGCACTATCCTATTCTGCAAAAACAAATTGAAGCTGTTGTAGGAGAAGAAGTTTTTGTGCTTTCTTCTGCAGAGGAAACAGCAAAGGATGTTCAAGAAATGCTTGAATATAATGGCACATTGGCTGACCCAGACGCTGTGCCTGCCCATAAATTTTATGCAACTGGTTCAGTGCCTATTTTCCGTTCAATTGCTGAAAGTTGGCTTGAGCAAGGTACTCTCCAAATAAAACGTTTGACATTAAAATAAAAAATCAGCTTAGCTATGGGCTAGGCTGATTTTTGCAGTTTTTAGCATTGTACATAAGGGCCCGAGCACTTTTTTGAAGGTGAAAATTATGTTAAGATGAGTGCGCGAAAGATTTTAGGAGGAACGAAAATTATGACAAGATTTGATGGAAGAAATGTAGATGCGCTGCGTCCCGTGAAAATTGATAGTGAGTATTTATTGCACCCAGAAGGCTCAGTGTTAATTCAAGTAGGCAATACAAAAGTAATTTGCACAGCAACGATTGAGGATAAGGTTCCTGGCTTTTTACGTGGACAGGGCAAAGGGTGGATCACTGCAGAATACTCGATGCTACCTCGTGCAACAGCACAGCGTACAGCACGTGAGTCATCTCGCGGCAAAGTTAATGGCCGCACAATGGAGATTCAACGATTAATCGGTCGTGCATTACGTGCTGTCGTTGATTTAGAAGCACTTGGTGAGCGTACTGTATGGATTGACTGTGACGTGATTCAAGCAGACGGAGGAACACGTACAGCCTCAATAACAGGAGCATTTGTAGCGATGACACAAGCAGTTGCAAAGCTCGCAGAAGAAAAACAATTAGCAAAATTCCCAATCACAGACTATTTAGCTGCAACAAGTGTTGGTATTGTAGAGGATCACGGAGCAATTTTAGATTTAAACTACGTTGAAGATGTCGCTGCTGCGGTAGATATGAATATCGTTATGACAGGAGCAGGACGCTTTGTTGAGCTACAAGGAACAGGTGAAGAAGCAACCTTTTCTCGTGAAGAATTAAATGAACTGCTGGCGTTAGGTGAAGCAGGCATTCAACAATTGATTGCACTTCAAAAAGAAACACTAGGTGAATTGGCTAACAAAGTGGGAGGAAATGAATAACATGAAACAAGTAGTCATTGCAACTAAAAATAAAGGAAAAGCAAAAGATTTCGAAGCGTTATTTGGTCCACTTGGTTATGAAGTAGTAACGATGTTTGATGTTGCCCCGGATATGGAAATAGAAGAGACAGGTACTACTTTTGAGGAAAATGCAATTTTAAAGGCAGAAGCATTAGCAAAAGAGCTTGGTACAATTGTTATCGCTGATGATAGTGGCTTAGCTGTTGACGCATTAAATGGTGAACCAGGCGTGTATTCTGCACGTTATGCTGGCGATCATGATGATGAAGCAAACATGGTTAAACTACTAGAAAACTTAAAAAATGTCGAGGATGAAAAGCGTACAGCACGCTTCTGCTGCTGCATTGCTATTGCAGGTCCTGATTTTGAAACGACAACAGTTTTTGGGACTTGTGAAGGTGTTATCGCACACGAAAAGCGTGGTACAAACGGATTTGGTTATGATCCAGTCTTCTTTGTCCCAAGCTTAAACCGTATGATGGCAGAGCTAACAGCCGATGAAAAAGGAGCAATTTCACATCGTGGAAATGCGATTCGTAAGTTAAAGGAACAATTACCTAATCTTATAAAATAAGAGGTGATATCCATGCAAATACTGGTCATGAGTGATACACATGGCGATAGTAATGTAATTGAAAAAGTTCGTGGCTTTTACCCACATGTCGATGCTGTCATTCATTGTGGAGATAGTGAGCTTCCTTTCTCGCATAAAGCATTGGCCGGCATGAAGAAAGTACGCGGAAATTGTGACATCGATAAAGCCTTTCCGGATGAAGTGGTATTCGATTTAGCGGACGTCACAGCCTTCGTAACACATGGCCATTTATTCAATGTAAAAACCTCGATTTTGTCATTATCCTATCGTGCCAAAGAGGTAGACGCGCAAATTGCGTGCTTTGGTCACTCTCATATTCTTGGAGCGGAAATGATTGATGATGTGTTATTTTTAAATCCCGGAAGCTTATTGAAACCACGTGGTCGTAAAGAAAAAAGCTTTGCCCTTGTAAAGGTTGAAGACACGTATTTTGAAGTAAAGTTCTTTACGGATGATAATAGCTGTATTTCCACCCACAAGTTTATGCGAAAATAATGAAACAAAAACGCTTAAGTTTAGAAACTCTAAGCGTTTTTTGTTTTATCCCACAATCAATTATGCCTCTACATAATTACGTCTGGAATCAGCTTTGTACTTTGCCGCGAAAGCGTAGTGCTAACGCAGCGTCAGCGGCAACAGCACCGATGTTGGTCACTCAGTCGTTGTTGCTGTCTCTGTTTGCCACAGGACGTGGCGTATTTCAGCGGATACGGTATAACTACCGTTTCACTTACGTTATAAAAAACATTTGCTGAAAGAAGATAATTGCAAATGGTAAAAATGGCTATGAATTGTTTATGATGAAGTAGCAAAAATAAAGATAAACGTAACGAAGGAGAAAACATGGAAAATACACTAAAATGGAATTTTGATAACAGCTATGCCCGTTTACCAAATATTTTTTATACATCAATCAATTTAAATCCAGTTCGTTCACCAAAGTTAATAATGGTAAATGAATCAGTTGCCCATTCACTTGGATTAAACGTCGATACGTTGCAAAGCGAGGAAGCGGTAGCGATTTTTGCAGGTAACGACAATCCGACAGGTGGCATGCCCATTGCACAAGCATACGCAGGACATCAATTTGGTCACTTTAATATGCTCGGAGACGGAAGGGCACTGTTATTAGGTGAACAACTTACACCAACTCATGAACGCTTTGATATCGCCCTAAAAGGCTCAGGAAGAACGCCTTATTCCAGGGGCGGAGATGGCAGGGCAGCACTTGGTCCAATGCTTCGTGAATATATTATTAGTGAAGCCATGTATGCACTTGGCATTCCAACCTCCCGAAGTCTAGCTGTTGTAACGACAGGCGAAATGATCCTTCGTGAAACAGAGCTTCCAGGGGCAGTTCTCGCCCGTATTGCAAGCAGTCATTTGCGAGTAGGGACCTTCCAATATGCAGCAAACTTTGGAACGGAGGATGAACTAAAAGCTTTGGCTGATTATGCTTTGGACCGTCATTTTTCTAATGCTGAAGTAACCCAAAATCGTTATCTGACCCTTCTACAAGAAGTTATAAAGAAACAAGCATCGCTCATCGCAAAATGGCAGTTAGTTGGTTTTATTCATGGCGTCATGAATACAGATAATATGACCATTAGTGGTGAGACGATTGATTATGGTCCTTGCGCATTCATGGATACTTATGATCCAGCGACAGTATTTAGCTCTATTGATCGACAAGGTCGCTATGCTTATGGAAACCAGCCTAATATTGGTGGGTGGAATTTAACAAGACTGGCTGAATCATTAATACCGTTAATTCATGAAAATCAGGAAGCTGCCATACATTTAGCTCAGGAAACTTTAAAGCAATATCCTCAGCTGTATTATGCAAACTGGCTAACAGGTATGCGGGCAAAACTTGGGATATTTAACGAAGAAGATCAGGACGGTCCACTCATTGAAGAGCTTCTGAAGTTGCTGCATCAACATCAAGCAGACTATACGAATACATTTATCGCATTAACCTTCAATAAATTTGGGGACTCACCGTTATTTAATACAAATGAATTTAAAGAATGGCATAAGAATTGGCTCGCACGGCTAGAAAGACAGCAAGAAACAAAAGACATGTCTCAACAATTAATGCGCGATCATAATCCAGCAGTTATTCCACGAAATCACCGTGTAGAAGAAGCATTAGAGGCTGCTGTTGAGCAGGGGGACTATAGCGTAATGGAGCGATTAATGGATGCTCTTGCTCAACCTTTTGCACATTGTGTGGAGCAGCAGGAATATGCAACATTACCAACGCCTTCTAACCAACCATATCGAACGTTTTGTGGCACATAAGTTGAAAATTATTGTGTCAATGAAATTAATGCAAAAATATAACCCTTCGGCAAAACGAAGGGTTGATTTTCGTTTCGATTGAACGCTTTCCTAAGAGCGCCCTATGAGCCGTTTGGGGCAACAGATGTTTTTTGTACGAAAGCGTAGTGTAACGTAGCGGCAGCAACAGATGTTTTTTGTTTGAAAACAAAGGATAAATTCTTCGTTTTATTTTGAAAAAATGTCACTACACAAATTCCTGAGCATACGCTATGTTATGAATAGTAGTGAAGGGAATGTGTAAAGTGCATAAGTATTCAAAAGGTTGGTTTGTGAAACAACTTCGAGATCATGGTATTTTGGTGCATCCACAATATAAAAGTCATTTAGGCAGTTATAAAGAATCCGAATTACGCAATTTATACTACCGATATGTTGCAATA
The DNA here is from genome assembly GCF_028674935.1 of Lysinibacillus sp. CNPSo 3705. NCBI lineage: Bacteria > Bacillati > Bacillota > Bacilli > Caryophanales > Bacillaceae > Lysinibacillus > Lysinibacillus sp. CNPSo 3705. The sequence continues at coordinate 57,896 of NZ_JAQZSD010000008.1, forward strand.
GAAACATTCGATTCAGAACAAAAATAAACATTTTCGTTTGAATAACTCCTTTGTAGGAAAGAATTTAACTACAGAAAGGAGTTATTTTATGTGGAGTAAACCGTGGATTTTAACGCAAATATGGCAAGATGTGTTGTTTCTGCATTGGCCAGTACCACCTAAGGATTTAGAGCAGTACATTCCGCAAGAATTGCAACTGGATCTCTATGAAAATAACGCTTGGCTAAGTGTTGTCCTTTTTCAAGTAAAAGGACAACGACTAAGATTTCTACCACCATTACCAGGAGTAGGTTTCCATTTGCAGCTTAATGTCCGGACTTATGTTACATATAACGGCATGAAAGGAGTCTATTTCTTTAATTCAGATGTTACGAATCGTTTTATTGTTCAAATAGCTACAATGGGTAGTCTATCATATCGTCATTCAAAAATAGCTTTACAACAAAAAGAGAATAATTTTTCTTTTACAAGTTTATATCACGGTGCACGGGATGAAAGGTTGAAAATGTCGTATCAACCGATTGCCGGTGAAATAAGTAGTTCTACCTTTGACAAATGGTTAGTGGAACGTTATCATTCTTGGTCGAAATGTAAAAGTTCTCTAGTTCGCATAGATATAAATCATAAGCCATGGCAGCTGCAGCGAGTTCATTTTCACATTGAAAGCAACACAGTAGCTCCATTCGTAAAGGAATCTATACAAGGCATTCAACCGATTGCTCATTATTCGAAAAGGAAACAGGCTAAAATTTTCTCACCAATTTTGGAAAACAAAAAGATTTATTAATGTTAAAAAAAGAGGTAATAAAATTGCATTACAATGGCGCTTGCAATCATATCCGACATAGCAAGTGCCTCAGCTTCAATAGCATCAAAAACTTGAATATCCTCTTGATAGTTTTTCTGAATCATAGTTACGGCTTCCTTTTTTGTTAAAGCTAAATGTGTGTAGAACATTTTTTGTACTTCCTCTCAAAAATATTGCAATGTCGTCAGCATTACGATACCATTCCTTTTCCTTTGCATCCGGTGTTGCAACATCTCCTTTGACAGCTGCAGTGACTAACTGCGCAGCAATGAGAAGATGTTCTATAATCAATTCAGCATAACGATTTCAGCAATTTGGTCACCGTAAAATGGACGTAGACAATTGCCTAAGTCCGTCGCATTTTGTAACAGCCGTTCTTGCACAAAAGGCAAATCAGGTAAGCCAAACACAATATTTATAATCGTCATCCTCGTCCAATTGACATGCTCCATGCATAGTATACAATTCATTGCCATAAAATCCGATTCAACCTTACTGATACAGCGACGATAATCGTTCTGTGGCTGTGAAAAATGGCGAATAGGTGCAGTATACTGTGTGTAAGAGGCATTATAGAGCTTGCTTAAGGGACTTACGAATTTTCCGTTTGATATGGGCACAATGTATTTCCACTCCTTCTAATTTTCTTCCTAATGTAGAATACTCCAAGGTATTTCTGTATATGAAAAGAACCAATTTGTGAAAGGAGTAAATATAGCTTTTCTATCATTTTTTAGTCATCCCATCATCTACTGTTAGATTAATGTCTGTAAAAAAATTATTTGTTGGGCTCATGAATTATGCCTTAGCAAAATTCCGTGACATCTGCTGAAAGAAATTGAATTTGTTTGAATCATATCATTCCATTCCTCCAATGTTACGTCATAAAAAGATTTATGTTGAAATTTCCCTGCATTATTAATTAAAATATGGATAGTACAAAAAATGATCAACCACTTTTTGCAATAAAAAATGTCTTGTTCTTTCGCAACATCGGTTTGAAAAAAGAACAGAATAACCTAGCAAAAGTAAATCTTTTCCTACGAAGCCCTAAATCTTTATTTACATCAGCAATAACAATATAGGCACTATTTCGTTCATACGTAAGTACAATGCCTTTACCTATGCCTTGCGCACCACCAGTTACGATGACTACTAAATCTTTAAACATGATAGTATTATTTAGGCAAAAGTAGAGATGAAGAGGGCATAATGGTGGATAGGAAATCATATAATATTAATATTGAGGCAAACCTTGCCTTCATAGTTAAATTAATGTTGACATTATGATAAAAAGCACATATAATAAGTATTGTCCTTGATATGGACTACATATAAATTAACATTATGTCTCAGTAGCTCAGCAGGATAGAGCAACGGCCTTCTAAGCCGTCGGTCGGGGGTTCGAATCCCTCCTGGGACGTCTATAACAAAATAAAGGTTGATTTTCAACCAAAAAGAAAAACGCTTAAAGCCTTATGAATACTAGGTTTTGAGCGTTTTTTCATTCTTTGATAAATATTGAAAATCGGATTGAATAACATATAAAATCTATTTTAGGTAAACAAAATGTAAACAAAGTAAACAAAAAATTAAGATGAATAAACGTTGATTGCTATTTCTTCATCGCGTTCTTCCATCTCTTTTAATACATGCGAATAATGGTCAAGTGTTGTTTGAATATCAGAGTGTCCCAAGCGTTTTGAAACAGAATGAATATTAGCGCCTTTATATATCAAAACACTGGCATGAGTATGTCGTAAACCATGTATTGAAATATACTCAATCTCTAATGCCTCCAATGTTTTTCGCAATAATTTATTAGCACCTTCATTTGTTACTGTTTTAATGACTGATTGCCTATAAAAAACTAAGTTATTTTCATTTTCAGGTAGAGCTAGTATTAGTTTTTTAAATTCATTCATAACTTTCTTATCAATAGAAATTTTTCTTTCTGATTGTTTGTTTTTTAACGGTCCGAATCCAGTTCCTCTTTTGTAATCCCATGCTCTATAAACTTTTATTTGATTGCTTTTAAAATCGAAGCAATCTGTTGTTAGACCTGCCAATTCACCAAATCGTAATCCAGATACAAGACCTAATAATATTAGATGGTAAGTACTTGTGGAAGGCGATAAACGATTAAATAATTCATTATAAAGGTTAACACTATCATTATAATTCAAGTGCTTATCTTCACTCTTCTTAGCATTATGTGAAGCATTTAATTCTACCTTACGAGTGAAGTCAATAGTAATATAACCTTCCTCTATAGCATCCCTTACACATGCTCTTATGTGTGTATTAAGTTTTCTAACAGTCTCTTTTGATTTCCCTTTGCCGTATTCATTCAAAAACAACTGATAATCTGCTCGAGCTATTTTTTGAATAGGTTTATCTTTGAAGTATTCCTGAACACGATCAGAAGAATTTTTCGATATTACGATTTACAACGATCAAGTTACAGCCATTTCGGAAACGATTCTAAGCATTTTAGGTTTACTTGGTATTATCATCGACCCAACAACAAGAGGCGTTTCAGATAGTCAACTAGCATGTATTATGACAAACCAAAGGACGGTGAAACGAAATGAGTACAAGCGTAACTACTACATGTCGTGACTTAGCCGAACTATTACCAGCTGCATAAACTGCATGCCGATTATTGTTCCAAGAATGCTTTAAAGCTGGTATTAAGAACATCCTTTATTACAGAGACGTATCGCTCTCAGGAACGGCAAAATTACCTAAATGCGCAAGGACGAACACGACCAGGGCAAATTGTTACTTGGACACTAAACAGTAATCATAAATCACGTCTAGCATGGGATATTGCTGTTGGTCCTCCACAATCTTTATATGATGTAACAACATTAAATCGAATCGGTGCTATCGCTCGTAAGTTAAGTATTACATGGGGCGGTGATTGGGTAGGCAGTATTGACCGACCTCATTTCGAAGTTAAATCAACTTGGAAGATGCCTAAAGGCTATAAGTTAGAAGGACAAGTAATCGTACCAAGTAACAGCAAAGGAAAAGTTCAATTAATTGTGGAAGACAAAAAGGAGGAAAATAAAGTGACGAATACAAATTGGAATCCAGGTTCACCAACTATGCAAACAGAAGCAGAAAACTATATCGCACAGGCGGTTAAGGATGGTATTATTCAAGCTTCGCATTTGAAGGATTTACAAAGTGGAGTAATGATAACTGATCGATTAGTTGGGTTATATATTACGATTCAACAAAGACGTAATAAATAAGCAATGAGGACTAGCAAAGCTAAAAAGCTGAGCTAGTCATATTACTTATTACATAATACTAAAGTGACGATTTTGTGAAAATTATTATCTGAGTATAAGAATAAAACTAAATGAAAATATCAAGTGTTTTAGTGTGAATTTCACTAAAAATGTTACTTATGTTATATAAAATAATAAAGGTGCGCCAAATAATGACGGTATAAGTGGCGTGATTTGGCGTACTTATTCAATTGAATTTTTATTTTGAGGAATGATAGGATAATAATTACTCGAGGGTATTCTGCTATAGCTTAGAGTAATTTAAATTTATTTTTTATATAGAAGGGTGAAAAACAACATGAAAAAAATTTAAAAAATAGTTTTGGCTTCTGCATTAGCTTTATCAGCGATTGCAGTACCATTAACAACAACACAGCAAGTGTCTACTGCAAGTCCAAATTGTAAATTACCAGATGATAGATTTTTTAATACATCATATATAAGTATGCCGATGAGTCAAATGCATACTTTTGCTGATACTAGTAAAGTAGAAATTATTTCAGGTGCTAATATAGTTTCTTTAACTGGTAACTCGCATAAGCCATTGAAGCGTGGAACAGCTGTCGTTCATGAACATTACAAGAATGGTATGTATATATCTTATGAAGTTGTTGTTTATTAACTGTGACACAACACTGTAATCTGTTTTTGCCACAGAAAATGCAAACAATCTTCTTTATAGAGCTACATAAGTTCTAAAAAAATATCGTATTTTGAACAAAATGCCCAGGTACTCAATTAATTTTGAGCATGGGCTTTTTGTATTTCCAAAAACTTTTTCTTGTCAAAACACAAACGTTTGTTCTAAAATGGGTGCGGACAAATGTTCTTGCGGAGAGGTGTGGAATGATGAAAGAACAACTAATTAAGGCAATGCAACGTTATCAATTTTTAAATATGATGTACATGGCTAAAGACGGTAAAGTGTCAAAAAGACGTATCAAAATCATTAAGATTGTCGGTGATTCGTTTCAAGCATATTGTTTTACAAAGCAAGCCAAGCGTACATTTATGATTGATAGTGTATTGGCAGTTGTTCCAGTCTTCCACAAGGAGCGAGAGGTTGTATGATTAGCTTTGAACAAAGACGATTAATGCACAAATATGTGGTTTATGATATGGCTGTTCAGTCGTTACAGCGTGATTATAAAGTGATTGAAAACCTTAAATTGAGCAAAGTATATTTGCCAATTCTTGATAAGCTTTTAGACGACATTTCACAAGAATGTTACAACTCTAAAAGGCTGTTGGCAAAAGATAAAATTAGAGTTGTGAAGTGGGAAAAGATTGACGAGTACTTTAGTGATTTGACCGTTGCCACAGCTGGTGAAGACCTAGAGCTAACGTATGCTAACATGGCATTGAAAACACAAGTGGAAAAAATATTATTAAGTCACAAAAACAAAGACCAGGCGCTCAATTGAAAGTGAGTACCTGGTCATTTTTTGTTTATTCATTTCTTTTTTATTACATGTTTTAGAATAAACAACACTAGCCATAACATCGAAACTGTGCTATTGTACCCATGTCATGCACTCCTTACAGATTTATGTAATTTAATTCTATAGAAAATCTTGCCATTAGTACATATGAAAAAGCCATCCGTAAGAATGGCTTTAACATTTATTTTATTTCTTTTAGAGCTTTATTCATTTGCTCTTCATTTGATTTTACAGCTTCACTATCAACAGTATCGGCACCACGATATGTATATTTCATGTTTTGGAAGTAATCAAAAGCAAAGTCCTTTAGAGCACCTTCACTATTTTTCTCTACGTAATAGGATTTAAAAATGTTTGATAACATGCGTTCATGATTACCAATATCACTAAGATAGTTACCTGATTTGTAGTCATCAATGATGTACGTTGAAAATTCTTTAACCTCGGCTTCAGTAGCTTTATAATCCATTAATAATTTTTCAAGTGCATAAAACTTATCAGATGCACTATCAGAATTTGAAGCTAACTTTGTTATTTCGTCTTGCCATTTCATTTCGGCAGAAACTTTTTGTGTTGGCTTCTCAATTGTTTGATCCTTAGGTATTGGCTTTTCAGCTTCTTCGCTACAAGCTGCCAATCCTAGACTTAATACTAAAGCCCCGCTAAAAATTAATTTTTTCATTTCATAATTCCTCCTCTACTTTTCCATTTTAGGGAAAATAGAGACATATGTACATATAAAAAAACAGACAACTGTGATTAGTTATCTGTTTTACCAATTACTTTGACTTCTATTTTTAAAGTGGAATTAATAATGTTTTTCTTTTTTGTGGTAGTAGTGTCATATTCGATTTCTAAATCATCCAATGATAACCTTCATTTAAACGATATTGGATAGCGTCTTTAATAGCCTTATTTTGTTTTGCAGCTATTTGTTTCACCAAATCTTTCATTTCTATTTGAATCACTCCACAATAGTTATTTGTTTTATATTTTCCGCCCATCTTCTAATACAAAATTAGCCTCGTATTTAACTCCCAATACTTCTGCGATAAGGTTTAATTCTTTCTCGTTGAAATTGTCACGTTTTAATTTGTTTGAAATGTTAGGTTGAGAAGTACCCATTTTTTCAGCGAGCTCGGAAAGCGTTAAGTCCTTTTCAACCATAAGCATTTTGATTTTCTTAGCCATCCCCATATAAACACCTTCTTTCATTTGTTTTCCTTATAACTATAATACATCAAATGATAATTAAAAATAAATAAAATATCACTTAAAAATTATAAAAAGCTTTACAATATAATTTTTATGGTATATATTATCATTAATTAGTTATAAAAAATAATGAAAGTGAGGTGAAAACGATGGCGTTTGAATACTTAGCAACTTACAAAACGTTTGAATCGATAGCAGATATGGACACAGCTGTTGAGAACCACATGGCAGCACACTACTATGATTTGACTGAATCCGAACGTGCCATCGTTTTCAAGCTTTCTAGTCACGTTTTGGAATACCCAGGGGCTTGTCACTTAAAAGCTGCTACTATTGCTGCATCATTGGAGATAAGCACAAAGACGGTTTATCGTGCTATTTCAAAATTGGAATCACTAGGAATCATCAAGAAAGAAACGACTGTAAAAAGCAAAGGTGGACAAGGTGCAAGTATTTATATCATTTTGCCTTACAATGTCCCAGCGGCAATGTCTGAGCGTGAAAAAGCTGAAAAGCCTTGTTAGAGTAAGGTTGAAGTGCAACAATCCGAAAACCTATCTTTTAACTCTTTTAATCTTTTAAGTTCTAAACAAGCAAATAATATTATGAGTCTTGAAAATGAATTAGCTTTGCAAGCTGAAAAGAAAAAAGAATACATGAATGAGTACCAGGTAATGCTATTTGATTTCATGCATTCGCTACCATTAGCAGATAACTTAAAAGACGAATTACATAAATGTATATTAGCTTCTCAGGTTCAAAATGCATCTGACTTTATCACAGCTAAGAATGTGATGTTTAAAATTGCTATGGACATTAAAGAAGGTGTACTGACAGTTGCTAGTACATTAAGAGCCGTAGTCGTAGGGGCATATAGTAAAGCTATAGAGCGATTAAGTATTAAGTCTAGTAAATCATCATATATAGAAGAAACACCAAATAGAGAACGTCCAGTACCATTTTATAACTGGCTTAATGAACATGATGACCGTACACAAACAAATAGCAGACCAAACTTAGAAAATTGGCTTGAATGGTAGATAGGGGAATAAAAGATGCTCTATTTTGAATGGGTTAAGCAACAAATGTTATGATTTTTTTCAAAAACAATTGTTTTATTCGTTTTATTAATTGAAAAAGCACCCTATTAAGGTGCTAATAAATAATTATATCAATGAGAACCATCTAAATATTTTCTCCAACCAAATTCCGTAATTTGGAAGTCTTTATATTTTAATAGTAAATATTCCACTTCAAAGGAACTTCTTTCTTTTTCCTCATTGCGATATTGAATTTCTAACGGGGACGCTGGAGAAGTTGGATTAAAATCCACTGGGTTCGTTACCCTATAATAATCTTCTGGTCGATCAACCCAAACGTGCTTCATACTAATTGGTTCATAATTAGTCCAGCTATATTTTGATGACCAATGCCAATCCATTCTTAAGTTCGGATATTTATACCAACTTTCGAAATTCTCCCCTAGTATTCTTTTGTTTGGCAGTTTTCCTATTACATCTTTAGCCATTGTTTCTATAAAATCATTAAGCTGTTTTCTAGCTTTAGCGACATCCTCTTGGGCTGTATCTTGATGCTTAATCGATCTTAAGTGATTATCCATTGCAGATTCGAAGTTCGATTGCCATGGTGAAAAAGTCAATTTATAGTTTATACTATAATCATAATCAAATCGTAGATCATCATTTTCAATCACGGTGTAATCAAATTTTACTGTAACAAGGTCAGTTTTTAATTCTGGGTAGTTTTCTTTTAAATAAGATTCTAACTGACGAGGTGATTCAATTTTAGTCTCCACCTTTTTAACCTCAACTTCTTTACCTCCACCTTTTGTATGCTGATTCTTTAAAGCAACCATGTATGTGCTTGAATTCGCTTTGTTTTCCATTTCTTTTGCTTGTACAGTTTCATGGGCTGGAGTAAATAACATCGATAAAAAGATGCTACTAGCAGCCAATGATAATGGTAGTTTTTTCATTTACTAACCTCCTATTTAGTTAGATTATACCATTAAATGAAATGAATAAAAAGTAATGAATTATTTTCTATTAAACTAACATTACTTTTGCTTTTAATAACAACAAAAGACCACTCCGTGATGAGTGGTCAAAAAATTCAAGGTAAACAAAAGGTAAACATTCTGTTTGTAAACCATTGATATATCAATATTGTAGTATGTCCTCCTGGGACGTCATTATTGCGGTATAAAAAAATAGCCTTCTAGCGTAGTTTTATAGCGGTCAATGAAGTGGTGTCTAACTGCGGAAATTGAAACGCCTTCTAACTAAACGTTAGGAGGTTTTTTTGCGTTGTCTAAAAAAGAAACGGTTTAAATGAATATTCAGCGCGGAGGATAGCAAGAACCCGATCGTTGTTAATCCGAAGTCTGCGCTATCTATCGAAAAAGCGTTAGAAATTATTGTAAGACAGATGCGAGCGATTGCGTGAGCGTACTGTTCACGATTATGAAACGTACGTAAATTTTGTTCGTAAGACAGACGTTGAATACTTGCTTGCTATAGATGCTGACGCCATTTACGGATGGTTAGGGCAAATGAAAGTAAAGAATACGACAAAGCGCGTTCGTTTGAAGTGCTTCTGCGCGTTTCTCGGCAAGTGTTTTAATAATGGTTGGCTTAACGATATAGCTTTGTTTATATATGTAATGGTGTAATTAACGACATTCCGGTTAAATACTCACCCACGCCAACGGGTTGAGTCGCTAATCCTGCTCCAACAGTATCGGCATTCGCTTGGGCTTGCACCAACATTGACCAAAATAAAACTAGAGGCGGCTACAAACGTCTCTAGTCATTTTTTGATATTAATTTTCGTGATTTGGCATCATAAATTTCATAACCGATTTCAAAGATATGGTCTTTTGTAACAGTCACCTTACAATAGTAAGGAATTGACTTACCATAAGCATCTAGCTCAGGTATTTCGCTAAAGTAATATTGTTCATTAGTATCTATCATGTTAAAAGATGCTTCTGCAGAGCGCCCGGAAGAAGAAACTTCAATCGTACAATCCCCACTAATAACATCATAATCTTTTTGAATAACAGATTTTAGACTTGGTAGGGTAAGCACTAACAAAGTAACACCTACTAAAAAACCAAAAAGAGACTTAAATGCATCAAAGGATAGAAGTTCTTTGTCTTGATACATAAAAATTAATAATATAGCTTGCGAGAGAACAAGCAATAATCCTATTGAAAGTACTATATAATACAATTCTTCACTTCCTATGTATAACTGTTGAATATTTCATTGTAGCAAATATAAAGTTGAACTAACATATTTTATCGTTATATTCTTATCAAGGTAAACAGGATTATTATTCCATTAAATATGGTCATTCATGATTAATTGAATAAAGTGGTCCGAAATCGGGATTATGCTCGGGGGTATAGATACTTCAAAACTTATTACCAAAAGCAGGGGGCGATATAATGGCTAAATACGGATATGCTCGGGTGGTAGACAGTAGCGCAAGATTTAGAATCGCAAATACAGTCGTTAGAGCCAGAAGGTTGTACGGAAATCTATAAAGAGAAGTTTACGGGGACTAAGACGGATAGATCGGTATTTAATGAAGTCATGGCGTTATTAACGGAAGGTGATACGTTGGTAGTAACGAAACTCGATCGTCTAGCACGTAACACTAAAGAGGGTATCGATGTCGTCGAGGCGTTATTCGAGCGCGGTGTGCGTGTTTTAAAACAGGGTATACATGTAACTATTTCAAATATACGGGAATGTATTATTCCACTTTAACTTGCGTCAGAAATGCGTCATAGCGATTTCCCCGTAATATAACAATATCGCAAAGTGTTACCGAATAATATCCGTCAAGATTCCTTTGTTTTTCTCAAATTAAATACCCGAATTGTTGGATATTATGACCGCTCTATTTACGTTAGAATGACGATAAGAGAATAGGGTGTAAACGATATGAATTGTATTTATTACGGCTCATCAGACATTGAAAGGTTATTTGGAATTGACGAGACCTATTCTAAAGGAATCACAGGAAATGCAACGCAGATGATTTCAAACTTTGGCGAGAAAGAATCGGGAGCTTAGCTGCCTTTCCGGAAAAAGAAGAATAGAAGGAAAGAACGACTTGTAATTGGTACAGGATTATTTTTGTGAAAATTTCAGGTTGTAATTCCTAGTGAAAAAGGAATAAAAGACTTATAGAATAAGGGATCGTTTAATTGAATTAATAATACGATTCAACAAAGACGTAGCAAAAGATGCTTATTTAAATATACTTTATAGGTAAAATTTGATGGTGCTCTTACTAGTCGTGACAGAACTGCAAATGGCGCTTGAAACGGAAAAGTTGAGCAAGGAAGATATTATGATAAAAATGGGAATGCTGACCTGGATATTGACTATACAAATCATGGAAATTCGAAGTAATACCCAAAAGTAACTCATAAACGTGACTGGAACTGCACTAGTAGAGGTCTAGTTTATTAAAAAGGAGCAAAGTACATGGGTGAAAAAGAATATTTAGAATTCAAAAACTCATTTCAATGGGTGACGAACTCAATTTTTACTATAAAGAGGATGAATACTGGATAAGTCATAGTTTAGAAAAATCCTTCCTATCAAGAACTAAAGATTCGTATACACAAGAGTTTAAAGGCTACAATGAACTATTTGAAAATGCAACAATAGAGGGTATAGGAATTTCCAAAATATATCCAAAACTAAGACTGCTAAAATAAAAACAGTAATGTATAAAAGGGCCGAGTTTAGTATTAGATTACTCAAACTTGGTCTTTGCTTGATTTAATCCTACTTTCGATAAAGAAGAAAAAGACAAATTCAGGTGTGATGGGTTATCTTTAAATTAGGGTAAACATGATAGTTGTAAACCGTTGATATATCAGTATTGTCCTCCTGGGACGTCTATAGATCCAGATAGAATAAATTTGAACCAACTGCTTTAGATCCTTTGTTATCAAGGATTTGAAGTGCTTTTCCTTTTTTGAGAATACGTTAGAAAAGGATGGAGAATGAATAGGAGAAAATTTTTATGGAGAAATGTATCATATCATCTAAAAAAACTTAAAAAAATGGAGAAAAAAATATCGTTGCATACTAAAAAAGTTATAAAATTATCGTTTAATAGGCGGAGCATAAATCAATGTTTATGCTCTCTTTTTTTGTTATTGTCTATAAACTCGTCGATTATGATGCTAGTACGACGCTATCAGACGCTTCTCAAAGGCTACAAAAAGAAGAATTTTTTTAAATCAATTTTAAAAGATTAATAGAATCTTAATAAATTTAGTGAAAACTCTAGATCTAATTTTTTAGGGAATAAAGCATTTTCATTACAAACAGATAATCTGTATTTGTCGTCAATGAACCATTAGTAAAAATAATTTCGTTTTCATTAATCAATCTCAAAAGAAATTGATTTTAAAGGGATAGAAAGACCTTCCCCAACAGCTTTAATATAACTTTCTTTCAAGTCCATAAGTTGAAAAATAAAGTGTTTCTATCATTTCACAACTCCGAATAATTCTTATCCCATTTTACCTCCACTTTTTATTTCCTTATTGTTTTTGTTCAGGCATTGACGGATGGCAATCCAAGGGCGACGGAAAGGCATGGCTCACTGATGGAAGGAAGTCTTAGAACAATTTTAAAATAATTTACTATAAGACAAGTGCGACAGAGACTAGAAAAATCTTAATACTTATGCTTTGGATCTTTTTAGATTAATATAACTGATTTTTTACCGTTTAAACGATTATTCAAATAATACATTTGCACCTTCATTTCAAAGTAAAGAGGTTTGGAATATTTATCCTACTTTTAATGCGTATTTGAAATCAATATAGTTCTAAAGGTAGCAAATATAAACATAGGTATTTTAACATAAAATTCAGAAATATTTATTTCCAATAAGATACAAATATGGTAGAGTAAAAAAGGGTGGATTAATGTTATTATTTGTTATATTACCTTTTGTTTTCCAAAAAAAGTGTTTTATAGGAGGTTGAAATGTGTGCTAATAAAGAAAAACATGTTGTAGTTGGAACTGGACCACTTGGGCTTGCAGTAATGAGAGAGCTTCTAATTAGGGAGAAAGAGGTCATAATGGTTAACCAAAAGAGTTTCATCGAACTTCCTAAGGACGTAATGTTAATCCATGCGAATGTTTCAAATTTTGAAGAGTCAGCTAATGCATTTAAGGGAGCAACAGTTGTATATCATTGTGCCAAACCTGATTATACGAAGTGGCCAGAGCAATTTCCGAATTTAAACAAAGGAATTATTTATGGAACAAGTCAAGCAGGGGCTAAATTGATTTATGCAGATAACCTTTTTATGTATGGTTCTTCAAAACAGCCGTACAATGAATCGTCGTTAAATCTTGCGAGTGATCGGAAGGGGTTAGTTAGAGCTCAAATGGCTGAAGAAATATTAGAAGCTCACTATAGTGGTACAATACGGGCCGCTATTGGAAGAGGACCTGATTTTTATGGTCCAAATGTTTTACATTCAATCCTAGGTGAAAGGGTATTTAAGTCTGCGTTACAAGGAAAAGCAGCTAAAGTAATTGGGTGCATAGATGTTCCTCATACACATATTTATATAAATGATTTCGCTAGAGGACTTGTAACTTTAGCAGAGAATGAAGAATCGCTTGGAGAAATATGGCATATCCCGAGTGATACTACTGTCACTACTAAAGAACTAATACAACTAGTTTATAAAGAAATACAGAAAACATTTAAAGTACAATGTGCTCCGAAACAAATATTCCGATTAATGGCATTGTTTAATCCTTATATGCGTGAAATGAAAGAAATTTATTATGTTTATAATCAACCATATATCGTTGATCATAGTAAGTATGAGCGTACGTTTGGTCTAGAGGTGACACCGCATGCAAAAGCTATAAAAGAAACGTTAGATTGGTATCGAAATAACCTCTAGTATCCAATTCTGTGAAGGTTTGATATACATTCTTTTATACGTAGTTAAGGAAGTACAAAGAACAATACATTGCTACTTTAAACGCAAGATAAAAAAACTTCTTTTCAAAACATAAAACTACTATAAGCGAGGGAATATGATGACATTAAAAGATAATTTAATAGAACCAATTGCGGTAATAGGTATTGGATGCCGTTTCCCAGGAGGTGTAAACTCACCAGAATCTTTCTGGGAGTTATTAAGTAATGAAGTGGACGCTATAACTGAAATTCCAAGTGATAGATGGAGTATATCAAACTTCTATAGTTCTAATAAGGTAAACCAAGGGAAATCGAATTCTATGTGGGGTGGATTTTTAGACAATGTAGATCAATTTGATGCCTCTTTCTTTGGTATATCTCCTAGGGAAGCAGCTTTATTAGATCCGCAACAACGTTTGCTTCTAGAAGTTTGTTGGGAGGCTATGGAAAATTCAGGTCAAATGCAGGAACGTTTAGCAGGTACAAATGTAGGTGTTTTCATGGGTGCTTTCACTTTAGATTATAAATTATTGCAATTTTCGGAATCTAACAGACATTTAGTAGATGCACACTCAGCTACAGGCGCGATGATGACGTTATTGGCAAACCGAATTTCTTACACATATGATTTCCGTGGGCCAAGTATTACGGTGGATACAGCATGTTCTTCATCCCTTGTTGCGTTACATTTAGCTTGTCAAAGTATAAGGAATGGGGAAAGTACAATGGCATTCGCGGGCGGTGTCAATGTAATGATTAAGCCAGAATATTTTATTGCTGAATCTAAAGCAGGGATGTTATCAGCTGATGGGAGATCTAAAGCATTTGATTCTTCTGCTAATGGTTATGTACGTGGCGAAGGAGCAGGAGTTGTATTATTAAAACCACTTTCTCAAGCAATTCAGGATAATGACCCTATCCAAGCAATTATTAGAGGTAGTGGGGTTAATCAAGATGGTAATTCCCAAGGTATTACTGTGCCAAGAGCAGAAGCACAAAAACAATTATTATGTGACGTTTATGAAAAGAGTGGTATTAAACCTAATCAAGTACAGTACGTAGAAGCTCATGGAACAGGAACGCCGGTTGGAGATCCTATAGAAGCTAATTCATTAGGAAGTATTTTGGGGGCTGATAGAGTTCCTGGGGACAAATGTTATATCGGATCAGTTAAGACTAATATTGGGCATACGGAAGCTGCAGCAGGTGTAGCGGGATTAATTAAAACAATTCTTTGTTTGAAGAACCGTCAAATACCGGCTCATCTCCACCTTAAGAATGCCAACCCTGATATCGATTTTGAAAAACTAAATATTAAAGTTCCAACAAAATTAACTGCTTGGCCAGAAACTGATGTAGCAATTGCTAGTGTTAATTCATTTGGATTCGGTGGAACAAATGCCCATGTGGTTTTACAAGAATATGTACCTAATGAGACTATTCAGGACATAGGAAAAACGGAGGATCTCCAAACAATAGTTTTATCTGCACGGAATACTCAGGCATTAAAAGACTATGCTAAAGATTTCAAAAGAGCTATTTCTGATAATAAATACTCATTACGTGATATTGGGTATAACGCTATTACAAGACGTAGCCATCATAGTCATCGATTAGCTATAACTACAAATTCTGTGGATAAATTAATGGAGAAATTAGATGTATTCCTGGAAGATGGTAAAGAAGCTGGTATTGTCTCAGGAGTCGCTGATAATAAAAAATCACCTTTAAGTTTAGTTTTCACTGGAATGGGTCCGCAATGGTGGGCTATGGGTAGAGAACTTCTTCAAAAAGATAATGTGTTCCGTAAAGCCGTAGAGCAATGCGACGAGATATTTAAACGTCTTTCAGGATGGTCAATAATTGATGCTATGCTAGCTGATGAACTATCATCCAAAATGGAGGAAACTGAAGTTGCACAGCCAGCTAATTTTATGCTACAAGTTGGTTTGGCTGAATTATGGAAATCTTGGGGAATAACACCTGATGCTATCGTAGGACATAGTGCTGGAGAAGTTGCAGCAGCTTATTGTGCTGGTGTTTACAGTTTAGAAGATGCAGTAAAGGTAATATACCATCGAAGTAATCTACAGCAACGTACTACTGGATTAGGTCAGATGGTAGCGGTGGGATTATCTTTTGAAGAAGCCAGAATTGAAATTCTAGATCTTGATCAAATATCTATAGCTGCTATTAATAGTCCTAATGCTGTAACGCTTGCTGGGGCTCCTGAATCCCTTGATATACTTATTGAATCACTCGAAAAGAAAAAAATATTTTATAAATACCTAAATGTTAAAGTTCCGTATCATAGTCATTATATGGATCCTTTAAAAGAAGATATTTTAAATGCTCTTAAAGATATTAAAGTTCATAAACCACACACTCCAATCTATTCTACTGTAACTGGCAAGTTAATGAGTAATGATGACTTTACCGCCTACTATTGGTGGAAAAACGTAAGAGATTCAGTACTTTTTGCAGCAGCAGTGAATAACATGATTGAAGATGGTTTCTATAATTTTATAGAAGTAGGCCCACATCCTGTTTTAGCTAATTCTATTTCAGAATGCTTGTCACTTCATAACGTTCAAGGACTAATAATCCCTTCTTTACGTCGCAAAGCCGTAGATAAGGAGGTATTATTCGAATCTCTTGGTGCCTTATATACAAAAGGGTATGCTATTAATTGGGATAACATACACAAAAAGGCGGATAATACGATCTGTTTACCTACTTACCCTTGGCAGAGAGAACGCTATTGGCAAGAGTCTTTAATATCCGAACAAGAGCGACTGGGAACACATGTCCATTCATTACTAGGAAAAAAATTAAATACACCTGAGCCTACTTGGGAAAATGATTTAGATTTGAATCGCCTTCCTTATTTATGCGACCATCAAATTCAGGGAGCATATGTATATCCTGGGGCGGCATATGTTGAAATGATGTTAGCAGCATCTAAAGAATTATTTGGGTCTACTGGTTTCGTCTGTGGTGAAAGTGTTAAGTTTAATAAAGCCTTGTTTTTAACATTAGGAGAGTCCGTAAAATTAAGACTGGTTTACTCAGTGGAAAACTCAACAGTTTCTATTTATAGTCAGCCTACGGGAGTAAGTCAGGACTGGACATTACATGCTGAAGGGCAGATAAGACCGAACGTTAGTCTTAAATCTCAAAACAAAGAACTTCAAGTCTTAAAACAACGTTGTACTTTACAACTTTCCCAGGAACAATGTTATTTACAATTCCGTAAATTTGGTCTTGAGTATGGAGAAACTTTCCAGGGTATTGAAACACTATGGCAAGGCGAGCAAGAAGCATTGGCAAAGATAAGTTTACACGAAATAATTGGAGCTCAATTGGATGAGTATGAAATACATCCTTCTATCTTGGATTTATGTTTCCAAGTACTTGCTGCTGCATTGCCATTCCAAGAGGACGAAGAGAATACGACAGTTTATATGCCTGTAGGTGTAGCAAAGGGAGCTTTACATCAAAAAGTTCGTTTAAATACAGATTTGTGGATTCATGCTTCTATTTTGAACAAAACAGAAACATCATTAGAGGGAGATATACACCTTTTTGATTCTGAAGGAAATATTATTATGGAAATTTTAGGATGTAACGCAGTTTCATTAAAGGATACAACTTCATCTAACAAATCTTTAGGAACACAAGATATATATGAATTGCAATGGCATACGCAAGTAAGAAAAGAAGCTAGTGAATATTCTCCTGTAAAAAACGTTTCTGACAAAGGGTATTGGATAATTTTTGAAGACGAACGAAAAATAGGACATTCTGTTGCAGAAAAGCTACTTAAGGTAGGAGAGCACTGTTATTCTGTGCATCCAGGAGTTAAATACGAAAAAACAAATAATATATTTACTATAAACCCTTCAAATTCTGAAGATTTCGTTATATTAATGGATGATATACTTTCAGATTCCGCTCAATGTCGAGGAATTATTTATGGTTGGGCACTCGATAATAAAGTAACGGATATTTTAAACACCAATGGCTTAAATAGAGTGGAAGAATTGGGTTGTGTTGGTTTGCTTCACCTTGTTCAATCTATTGTTCATAAGCAGCTTCCAGATAATGTTCGTTTATGGGTAGCAACAACTGGAGCACAGCAAGTAGGTACGGACGGTTTGAATAACGTAGCTCAATCAGCTGTATGGGGGCTAGCAAAAGCGATTGGGCATCAGGAACATATGAATTTATGGGGAGGAATTATAGATTTAGATGATTCCTTGTCAGTTGAGAAAAATAGTAATCTATTATTTGAAGAGATTTGGAATACAGATGGAGAAGATCATGTTGCCTTTAGACAAGGGGAACGTTTTGTTGTTCGGTTAGAAGAAGATGTTCAACTTAATAAGCCACTTCCAATAGTATTCAGACCAGATGCAAGTTACTTAATTACTGGTGGTTTTGGTGGTTTAGGGTTATTAACGGCTCGCTGGATGATTAAAAAAGGCGCTAGGCATTTAATTTTAATGGGCCGTGGAAAATTCCACAATCGTTTAGATTGGGATAAAGTAGATATCGATAGTGTAGAAGGGAAGCGTATTACAGCTATAAAAGAGCTAGAGTCGCTGGGAGCTACTATCCATATAGCTACTGCTGATGTATGTAATAAGAGTGAAATAGAGAAATCTCTGCTTCATTATTCTGAAGCTGGGTGGCCAGAAATCCGTGGAGTAATCCATACAGCCGGGGTAGCTCGACCACAATTATTATATCAAATGAATCAGCAACAATTTACCGATGTTCTTCGACCAAAAATGATTGGCGGATGGAACTTACATGAACATTTTGAAAACCAATCACTAGATTTCTTTGTTCTATATTCATCCATTGCATCTGTTGTAGTTATGAGTGGACAGGCTAATTATTCAGCGGGCAATGCATTTTTAGATGGATTGGCACATTATCGAAGATCTCGGGGAATGCATGGATTAAGTATTAACTGGGGGCCGTGGCTAGAATCTGGGATGGCTACACAGCTTGATTTGCTAAATTACTTTGATAATCGCGGTTTATATTCGATGACAAATGATCAAGGGCTTGAGGCACTTAACCAATTATTATGTCAGAATAGAGCGCAATTCAGTGTAGTAGGAGCGGATTGGCCAAAAGTAGCCGATAAAAACTATCCTCTTGGAAATGTACCTCCTATCATTGCCGAACTTGTTAATAAACATAGAGAATTACAAAGTCACACGGATAATTCAGAAGATAATTCGCAAGACTTTTTGAATAGTTTATTACAATTAAAGGATCGTAAGGAACAGCTATCACAACTTGAAGCACACATTATGGAATTATCTTGTGCCGTGTTGCGTTTAAATCGTACACAGATAGAAGTAAATGTACCACTTAACGCTTTTGGTTTAGATTCCATGATGGCAATGGAGTTGAAAAATACAATTGAAGCAAGTCTTCAGGTTACTATTGCTGTTGTAGATTTATTACGTGGGGTAACTTCACAAGAGTTAGCAATGAATATTATAGAAATGCTAGATAAAAAGCACAACTTAATCCAAGATGAAGAAGTAGAACAGATTATTTCGGATTTAGGAGAACTTTCAGAAGACAAAATAAACGATATTATTAGTTTAGTCGCAGCTGGGAGGGATCAAGTTGAATAAGTATCTTGATCAGATTGGAACACTTACAGATGAACAGAAAGCATTGCTGGTAAATCAACTTAAGTCAAAGTTAATTGGCCGAGAAATCCCTAAAACTGAAAACCAAACTTTATCTTTTCCTCAGAAAAGATTATGGTTTTTAAGTCAATTAGATCCTGAGAGCTCTGCTTACAATATTCCTTCTGCTTTTCTGTTATTGGGAGAGCTTGATATTGATGTTTTGCAGGCTTGTTTCAAAGAAATAGCTAATAGACACGAAACACTTCGTACAAGTATTGTTGAAGATAGGAACGGTGAACCTATAAGAAAAATAACGTCCGAATCTTCAGTGATGATGGAATTTTTAGATTTAAGAGAATTGCCTAAAGACGTACAACGTCAAGAGCGAAATAGAATCGTCAATGAGGAAATTCAAAAACCATTTAATTTAAAAGATGACTCTTCTTTATGGAGAGTCGTTTTACTTCAATTGAATGATGATGAACACTACCTAGTAGTTACAATGCATCATATTATCTTTGATGGGTGGTCCGTTACAGTATTATTACAAGAGCTTAGTGAGTTATATGAAGCTTTTATCAACAACACACCTTCTAAATTAAAGAATCTTACAATGCAATATTCTGACTACGTGTCATGGCAACAGAAGCATTTGACTGATGAACTTTTTCAAGAACAGCTAACATATTGGAAAACAGCCCTCGAAGGCTCTCCGCCTGTTTTAGAACTACCGACGACTTACTTACGTCCAGCAATACAAACTTTTAAGGGATCCTCATATGTTTTTGAGTTATCAAAAGCAACTAGTGATAATTTGAAAAAATTATGTAATTCTGAAGAGTCGACAGCTTTTATGGCAATGCTTACAGTGTTTTATACCTTGTTATATCGTTACACTGGACAAGATGACATTATCGTTGGTGTTCCTATCTCAGGAAGAAACCGAAATGAATTCCAAAAGTTAATAGGTGTATTTGTTAATACTTTGCCTCTTCGTGTAAGGCTGTCTAGAAATTTAAGCTTTAAAAATTTACTTAAGCAGGTGAAGGAAGCTTCTTTAGAAGCTTTCTCTCACCAAGATGTTCCTTTTGAGAGTATTGTTCAGAATGTAGCTCCTGAAAGAAGCTCAAGTCTTAACCCGCTTTTTCAGGTTTTATTCACATATCAAAATGCGGTTCCAAACTATCGACTTAATAATGTATTGATGAATTATCAACCTATAGATGGTGGTACAGCAAAGTTCGATTTGTCTCTTGATATTTTAGATGGCGGAGATATTTATCCACAGAAATGCATTTTGGAGTATAATACCGATCTATTTGATAGTACCTTTATTTACAAAATGGCAGAGCACTTCCAGATTCTACTAGAAAAAATTCTGTCTGAACCTGATAAGCCAATTGGTGAAATAAATTATTTGACAACTGAGGAATTGAATCAATTAAAGTTATGGAATGGAAATATCATTGATTTCCCTAAAGATGAAAACGTATGTACATGGTTTGAAAAACAAGTTGAGAGAAATCCAGATGCAATAGCCATCATTTTCAAAGATGAATCCATGACCTATAAGGAGCTTAATGTAAAAGCGAATCAACTTGCATCTTTGATTTTGAAACAAAAGGAAGCGGAGGATTCAATTATTGGGATATGTTTGCCTAAATCAATGGATTTAGTTATATCCGTTTTAGGGGTATTAAAAACAGGCCTAGCTTATCTACCAATGGATTCTTCATATCCAAGCGATCGACTACATTACATGCTCAAAGATTCCAAGGTAGCTACTATTATCACTAATAAAGTGCTTAATAGTTCGCTCTTAGCTGAATCGAGCCTAAATACTATTGTTGTTGACGATACACAGGTAAAAGAGAAGTTAAATCAAGAAAAATCGACAAATAAGCCAATTAAGATTAACCCAGATAGTTTGGCTTATATCATCTACACATCTGGTTCTACAGGTCTTCCGAAAGGGACTATGGTAAGCCACAATAATTTGGTGCACACTTTTAATGGCTGGGAACATGAATATCAGTTAATGAATAATACTCATGCCCATTTACAAATGGCTAGCTTTTCATTTGACGTATGCGTTGGTGACATTGTTCGTGCGCTATGCTCTGGCTCAAAATTAGTGTTATGTCCAGAAGAAGTTTTATTAGACCCAGAACAACTATATCAACTTTTACTTCATGAAAAAATTGATTGTGCGGAGTTCGTCCCTGCAATTATTCGTAGTTTGTTACAGTACTTAGAAGATAGTCAACAAAAATTAGATTTTATGAAGTTAGTCATTGTCGGCTCAGATAGTTGGAAAATAGAGGAGTATCAGAAACTTTGTAATTATTGTGGGGCACAAACAAGGGTTATTAACTCTTACGGCCTAACAGAAGCAACAATTGATAGTTCTTACTTCGAGTGTGCTAATAATCAATTACAATCCAACGATTCATTGCCTATCGGTAAACCATTTCCTAATACCCAGCTACTGATCTTAGATGAATATCGTCAGGTAGTTCCAGTTGGCATTCCAGGTGAATTATACGTCTCAGGTGATGGAGTTGCTCAAGGCTATCTTTATAGAAAAGAGCTAACTTCTGAAAGATTTATATTATTATCTGATGAATCAGGAACAATGAAAAGGGCATATAAAACAGGTGACTTAGCTAAATATTTACCAGATGGGAATATTGAATTAATTGGACGTTCAGACTTTCAAATAAAGATACGTGGTTACCGAATCGAATTAAATGAAATTGAAAACAACATACTCCAGTATCCGGGGATTACTCAAAGTATTGTAGTTGTCAGAACCGGTAATTCCGAATTGCAGAGCTTAGTAGCTTATATTATTTGTCAGAAAAATAGTGCAGTTTCTATTCGGGATTTAAAAAGTTATTTAAATACGAAACTACCCGATTATATGGTTCCATCCTATATTGTTTTGTTAGACGCATTTCCATTAACCAATAATGGCAAGATTGATCGGAAGCGACTACCAGAACCAGATATTACTGAATGGAATATGCTTAATGAATACACACCAGCTCGAACGCTTACAGAAGAAATCTTGGTTGATATATGGAAAGAAGTATTTGGTGTTTCTAGAATTAGTGTAAATGATGATTTTTTCCAAATAGGGGGCTACTCTTTACTTGCCATGAAAATAACGGCACAAGTAAGGAAGATTTTTAAGATTGAATTCTCGTTGCAAACTTTATTCAACTTTACAACAATTTCGAAATTGGCTATTGAAATTGATAATCTAAAAGGGAAAAATCAAGAGTACTTTGATGATAAGCAGCTACTTCCAGTTATTAAACCTAATCTACAAGACAGATATGAGCCATTCCCACTAACTGATATCCAACAAGCATACTGGATTGGACGTAATGATGTATACGAATTAGGTAATGTTGCTACACATAGTTATGATGAATATGAAGCACAATATTTAGATATTAATAAGTTCGAGGAGGCATGGAACTATTTAATAAAAAGACATGATATGTTAAGAACCGTAATAACATCAGACGGCAAACAACAAGTTTATCGAAAAGTACCGTATTATCCAATTACAATAACGGATTTGCGGGGGAAAAATCCTGATGAAGTAGAAAGTGCAGTTAAAGCTACAAGGGAAGAATTATCCCATCAAGTACTAGATATTTATACGTGGCCAGTGTTTGATATAAGAATTACTCTACTTGAGGATCAAAAATCACTTATCCATTTTAGTTCAGATGCATTAATGTGGGATGTATGGAGCTTTGTTATTTTAATGAGGGAGCTAGTGACAATTTATCAAGGAAAAGAAAATGAGCTAGCACCATTGGAAATCTCTTTTAGAGACTACGTTATGGCAATTGAAGAATTCAAAAAAACAGATAGGTATAATAATGCTCTTGATTATTGGAAAAAACGTGTTGATTCTTTACCTATGGCACCAGAGCTTCCTCTATCAAAAAGTCCAAAGGAATTAAGAAATCCACAATTTGTACGTCTTCACGAAAGTTTAGATTTTCAGTCATGGAAGAGATTGAAATCAAAAGCAATGAAAGCGGGAATTACTACCACAGGTATTTTGTTAGCTGCATTTACGGAGGTACTAAGATATTGGAGTAATAGCCCTGATTTTTCACTTAATCTAACATTTTTAAATCGAAATGCTGCACATCCTCAAGTAAATGATATTGTAGGAGAGTTTACATCAGTTAATTTATTGGCAGTAACAAATTCGAATGAATGCTCATTTATTGAGCGCGCAAGGAAGATCCAAGCTGATTTATGGAGTGACCTTGAAAATCATTATATTAGTGGTGTTCAAGTGCTTCGTGAAATGACAACGAAAAAAGGAGGCGCCTTTGAAGCAAAGATGCCAGTTGTCTTTACCAGTGCGCTAGTTGTTCCAATACCGGAGGAAAAAGATGTCCCGTTCCCTATTAAACCTGTGAATGTAAATGGTGTTACACAAACTTCCCAGGTATGGCTAGATTGCGGCGTTTGGGATGATCGTAACGGACTTTATTGTAATTGGGATGTAGTTGAAGAAATTTATCCCACAGGCTTTATTCGTAGCATGTTTTCAACATTTTGGTCGTTAGTTACTCGACTTGCGAATGAGGAAGAGATTTGGAATCAGCAAGTTATTCCATTAATTCCTCTAGAACAACTTGAACTAAGAAATGATATTATTTTGCATGAAAACATTGAGTCGGCGGATCTTTTACATTCACTATTTAATCAAAAAGCGAAGAGTCAACCTAATTCTCCTGCGATTATCAGCAGCCATAAAACAATGACATATGATGAAGTTTATAAATGGTCCAATAAAATAGGCAGATTTTTAAAGTATAAAGGAACCCAAACTAATCAATTAGTAGCTATCTTTATGGAGAAAGGGTGGGAACAAGTTGTCGGTGTACTTGGTATTTTACAATCTGGTTCAGCATACTTACCTATTGATCCGGCACTTCCGCATGAACGTATTCTATATCTTCTACGTTCTACGGGTGTAAAAATTATTCTTACCCAATCAGGAATGAAATCTCAAATAGAATTACCAGAAGAGATATCTATTTACGAAGTAAATGAGCAATTTTTGTCAGATTGGTCTGACGAACCGTTGCCATTCGTTCAAAGTCCTGATGATTTAGCCTATGTAATATTTACTTCTGGTTCCACAGGTGATCCAAAAGGAGTGATGATTACTCATTCTGGTGCAGTAAATACCATTATTGATATAAACAGCAAGTTTAATGTAACGGAGAAAGATCGTGTGATTGCACTTTCAGCCTTACATTTTGACCTATCAGTCTATGATATATTCGGAAGTCTTGCCGCAGGTGCTAGTATTGTCATACCTGATGCAGATGCCGGGTTTAATCCAAAGCATTTGGAATGGCTTTTGAGCATTGAGAAAGTTACAGTGTGGAATTCAGTCCCTGCTTTAATGGAGATGTTTATGAATCATTTATCGCAGAAAAATGGATATGCTGATAATCTTAGACTAGTTATGCTGAGCGGGGATTGGATAGCCGTTTCGTTGCCAGAACTTATTCGTTCGTATTCATCTACAGAATTAATTATAAGTTTAGGAGGTGCAACTGAGGCTTCTATTTGGTCTATTTTCTACCCTATTGAAAATTTGCAAGCTAGTAGTAAAAGTGTACCTTACGGAAAAGCGCTTTCTAAACAAAAAATGCTTGTCTTAAATGAGTCACTAGAACCTTGCCCTGATTGGGTTACAGGACAAATTTATATAGGTGGTATAGGATTGTCTACTGGATATTGGAAAGACCAAGTCCGAACAAATGAGAATTTTATCTATCATCCTAAGACGAATGAACGTTTATACCGAACAGGAGATTTGGGTAGATATTTACCAGACGGCAACATTGAATTTATAGGTAGAGAAGACTTTCAAATAAAAATTAATGGATATCGTATTGAAATAGGTGAAATTGAATATATGTTACTTCAACATCCTGCTATAAAGGATGTAGTTGTTACTGTTGCTGACGAAGGAACAACTAAAAGACTTTTGGCTTTTTATATACAGGCCCATGGTGAAACTGTCGAGAGTAGACATTTACGAACATTTCTTATTCAAAAATTACCCGAATATATGATTCCAAAAAATTATATAAAAGTTGATAATTTCCCTTTAACTTCAAATATGAAAGTAGATCGTCAACTTCTAATAAGAAATGTAGATGTAGAGAGCTTAACAATTAATTGTTACGAAAAACCTCGGACTGTAGTAGAAAAAAAAATAGCCGAAATATGGTCTAGTTTACTTGCATTGGATAAAATAGGCGTACATGATAGCTTTTATGAACTTGGAGGAGATTCTTTACAATCAATGAAAATGATTGAGGAAATCCGAGAAACTTATCAAATCAATTTCCCTTTAAGGGCGTTATTACAAACCAGTACAATTGAAGAGATGGCCACTTATATTGAAGAGCAATTGGAAATAGAAAACAATTCGGTTAAAGCAAGGTCGTTTGAAGGGAATGTTAAAAATGAATCAGTTAACTCTCATTAAGTACAATCCATGGATCGTTACTTTTAAAGCTATAAAGGCACCACGTCTACGCCTTTTTTGCTTCCCTTTCGCTGGGGGGAATGCCCTAACATATAAAGATTGGGGTGACTATTTACCTGAAGATGTTGAGGTATGCTGTATTCAATTACCTGGTAGAGGGAATCGATTGATCGAGAAGCCAATTTCTAATCTTCCGAATCTTTTAGAAGCACTCGAAGAAGCATTTTTGTCGTTTATAGATGATGTTCCTTTTGTATTTTTTGGACACAGTATGGGCGCATTAATAGCCTTTGAGTTCACCCGTCATTTGGAGAAGCGTCATGGTGTTCGTCCAGTTTGTTTATTTGTCTCTGCTCACAGGGCACCACATTTACCACGGAAATCTTCAACTTTTTATCATACTCTGCCAAATAATGAACTTTTAGAAAGGTTGAAGAGTCTAAATGGAACACCAGATTGGTTCTTTGAAGAGCAAGAACTTGTTCAACTCTCTTTACCTATGATAAAAGCTGATTTAGAAATATGTGAGTGCTATGTTTATGAACAAGGGCCGTCTCTAACAATTCCTATTATTGCGTTTGGCGGAACGCGAGATAAAGAGGTGAGTGAAGAGAGTATTTTGCAATGGGGAAAAATAACAAATTCATCCTTTCAAATGTTTTTGTTACCAGGGAATCATTTCTTTTTAAATAGCTCGCAGGATCGCCTTCTTTCTGAGATATATAAATATATACGTACCATATAAAAGCCGTGTATAAATGGATAATCCTTGTTAGCAGGATTTTAAAGAGTTTCGAAAATAGAGGGAAACATGGATCCTATATGCTCTAAACAACTTTTCTATCAAAAAGCGAGGGATATTTTTGAGTGATAATGAAAAATATGAACGTTCGATAAAGAGAGTTCGAGCATTGAAGAGTTTTTATATCCACTTATTTGTATATATAATTGTCAATTTAGGATTGATAATTATTAACTTATTCTCTTCACCGGGAAGCTTATGGTTTATTTATACTTTACTAGGTTGGGGAATCGGAATTGTAGCACATGGTATTTCAGTATTTAGTAGAGGAAAGTTTTTGGGGGAAGAATGGGAGAAGAGGCAGTTAGAAAAGTATATGAATAAAAAATAAATTCAACTTTAATAATAGTAATTTCGATTTACCTAGACGTTTCAAAAGCTCAATGTTTTTGAAACGTTTTTCTTCTATTTAGATGCATAAAAAGGATTTGTTGAATAGTTATCTCGGTAATTTGGACTGGAATTCCACTTTCAATTACTTTTTCAGTTACTTAATTCGAAGTGTTAAGTGCTTGATGTATCTAAGAGGCAAAAACTTAAATATGCAACTTATTAAAGAAAATAAACACCTTATAGTTAATTTAATACATTTCATTTAGATTTTTAATTTTATGGAAAATTAAATGGTATCATTATTTTAGTGGCATGGAGGTCTAGATGAAAATAAAGATAAATATCGAAAAGCAATATGATGAAATAGAAGTACACATTTATGCAAATGAATATAACGCTGAAATTGAACAGTTGATGAAACAATTAAAAAAGAATGAAGTTAATGCCATTGATGGGTATAGGGATAATGAAATTCACATGTTAAAAACGAATGATATTTACTGTATCTATGCAGAAGGTATAAAAGTTTTTTTTCAAACTGAAGAAGAAGAATTTGACTCAAAACGGAGAATTTATGAATTGGAACAATTACTTGGCGACAAATTTGTGCGTGTCAATAAATCAACTCTTGTTAATATTTCTAAAATTACCTCTATACAATTAGGGCCACTTGGATCAACACAACTACTTTTAGAAAATGAGATTTCCGTTGTTGTGAGTCGAAATTATTTAAAGAAACTAAAACAAGCACTCGGTATTGGGAGGAATTAACAATAAAAATTATACAAAATGGGATAATTGGACTTCTTATTGGACTAAGCACGTCCTATGTAATATTAACACTAGGTAGTGTTGCCAACCCAGATAGTTTAATTAGTGGTCAAGATCTATTAAGAGAGCTATTGACTGCAGCAATTATGGGTATTTTAATTGGCATTGCAACACTTATATTTGAAACGGGAATTGTGTCTTTCAATGTTCAATTAACACTTCATTTCTGTTTTGTTACTATTTGTGTCTTTGTCGCAGGATTGGTCGGCTCTTGGTTTGAATTATCAAAATGGCATACCATCTGGCCAGTTTTTTTAATTGAAGCCATCGCCTATATCATTATTTGGATTCTATTATGGCTACTAACAAAGCGTGAAGTAGATGAAATTAATAACTTATTACAAAATAGAAAGAGAGGTTAGTTAAATGGAATTAGTAATTGACGTGAAAAATTTAAGTAAGAAATACGGTTCACATGAAGCAGTAAAGGGGATTTCGTTTGAGGTAAAGAAGGGTGCATTATTTGCATTTTTAGGGACAAATGGTGCTGGAAAATCTACATCTATTGAAATGTTGTGTACATTATTGGAAAAAACTTTAGGAGATGTAAAAATTAATGGTGTGACTCTAGGTAGTCGAACAAATAATTATTTAATTCGAAAAGCAATAGGGGTTGTTTTTCAGCAAAGCATTTTGGACGCGCGTCTAACAGTGAAAGAAAATATCTTACATCGAGGTAACATATATAACTTGACAAAAAAAGAATTACAAGAAAACTGGGGATTTGTGGATCGCTATTTACATTTAGAAGATATTGCGAAGAAAAAATATGGGACATTATCTGGCGGTCAAAAGCGACGTGCAGATATTGCAAGAGCAATTATTCATAAACCAACTATTTTATTTTTAGATGAACCCACAACAGGCCTTGATCCACAAACACGCGTCTTTGTTTGGGATGCAATTAAAAAGCTACAAGAAGAAACGAATATGACGATTTTTTTGACTACTCATTATATGGAAGAAGCTGCTGTAGCGGATGAGATAGTAGTAATGAAGGAAGGGAAAATCGTGTCTAAAGGTACACCAAATACATTAAAAGAGCAATATACATATGATGAATTATTTGTCTTTTTTAATAACGGTGTAGATGGTTCATCATTACTAACGCAAAACAATCTTAATTTTGAAGAGAAAAATGGCGAGTACCGCGTACGTGTTCAATCTACCATTCATGCACTTGATATTTTAAAAGAACTTCAGACTTTTATCAGCTCATTTGAAGTAAAGAAAGGTTCGATGGACGATGTATTTATTCGTATTAATGAGGAGGTGCCATTAACATGAACACAATGATGAATTTGGTTAGTAGGCATAATAAAGTATTTCGACGTGATCGTATGCTTGTATTTTTTTCAATCTTATCAGTGATTATTGTTATCATGCTGTATGCGATTTTTATTCAAAAAACACAAGTAGATGCCATTGAACAATTAGTACCAGCATCGGATCAATTGAAAACTATGGTGAATGAATGGATGGTTGCAGGCTTACTCTCCATTATTGCTGTAACTACAACGTTAGCAGCTCTAGGTATTTATATAAAGGACTTAGAGACAAAAGTAATGGCTGATTTTTTAACAACTCCTAATGCACGTGCAAAAATTCAATTAAGCTATGTTATCAATTCCTTGCTTATTGGCTTTGTTTTATCGCTTATTGGGTTAATTGCATGTCAATTATTTATTGTGTTCATGGGCGGATCCTGGTATACGTTTGAAAAAATAGTTCAACTAATTGGGATTATTGTACTTGCAGTTACACTAAGCAGTGTTTTTAACCTATTTCTTACTCTGTTAGTCTCAACACAAAATGCTTTTTCAACCTTAAATACAGTTGTAGGTACCGCTATTGGTTTTTTATGCGGAGTATATGTGCCACTTGGCGCAGTACCTGATTTTGTACAAAAAATAATCATGATATTCCCGATTAGTCATACAACAGTTTTGTTTAGAGAAGCTTTGATGCGTGATTCCCTTGATAAGGTTTTTGAAGGTGCACCTGAAGCAGGGAATAATTATGAAATTCAATTTGGTGTCCATTATGAATGGAACGATATGATTTTTTCCCCAATGCATAGTGTAATTTATATTATTGCTTCTATTATTGTTTTTACGCTTATCTCATTATGGCTATATGGTAGAAAAAACAAATAAATATTTACTCAACTTTCGCATTTAACTACACATTATGACTTCATTTGCACTTGTGGAAGAGCCACATACGTACTTCACCGTACGTATGTGGTTCTTTTTGTTAATCAGCATGTATTATTTCCCTTATAGGAAGAGTGTTTAAAATAAAACCCTACTATTTAAAGTTCATCCTAATGTTATAGTTAGAGTCATTGTATACAAGGTTGTGAACAACTGAGAGCCAACTCGAAGGGCGATACGATTTTAGGCCGTTTTCCCTGTTTTAGAATAATTTATATAAAAAACGGAAAGGAATATGTGTAAAAATGTTGGAGTTGATAGTGATGGAATTTGATAAAGAGAAAGAAGTTTACTGCTACAGCTGTCGGAAAAAAACTGTATTTACTCGAAAAGATATGCATAATAAAAATGGGGTAGACAGTCACTGTAGTGAATGTTCTGGTATTTGGTTTGAATGGCAAAATCGAGCCGTGGAGAGAGAAATGGAAAAGTGGATTGAATATAATAAACGGCTTATAAATTAGCATAGTTAATGATAGCACAAGAGGAGCTAAAACTTATAAAAAGCGTTATAATATAATAGGAAGAAACTCAATAAAGAGAGATGAATTTAGAATGAACGAACAATTAGAAGATTGGATTACACGTTTTCAAAAGGAGAAAGATATAGAGGCTCTCGCAAACTTAAAAGATTATTGCTACTATATGATTGAACCTTTAATTGAGGAATTTACGAAGAAATACGGTGACGATGCTGGGGAGTTATTACGATTAAAATGGGATAAGCGTTTTTATTTTATTTTTACAAAGTATCAATTAAATGTTGGGCTGCCTTTAGATTCTTTCGTTAAAAATACGTACCGTTTTTATTTTATGCAAGTTTTAAAAAAAGCGGGCTATTGAATTACATATAGGGGAGTGTTTCATATTTGAACATTGCTCCGTAAAAAAATCCTTGGCTCGTGTAAAAGCGAGCCAAGGATTTTTGTGTTTTATCATGCTCTTTGGCAGGAGAATAACTGCCGGTAAAAGCCTGATTGGGAAAGACTAATCTTCAGTAGGGGATGAAGAAAACCGCCTACTTTCTCTTTATGGATACATCATATCTTCGGCAAGATGGGTAAATACCTCACCGATAATGGAGTCTTCGTCATAAACGGAAGAACCTGTATTTTCCTCAGGTTGCGCAAATGGAATTTGAGCGAGGATACTTGTCTGAAGTTCATCTGCTAATTTTTCTGCGCCACCTTGACCGAATAAATAGTTCTTTTCACCATTTGAGTTTTCGAAGTAGGCCATGTTTTCAACTACACCAAGAATCGTATGTTTCGTATGTTGAGCCATCAGACCTGCACGAGAAGCAACATGAGAAGCTGCAAGGTGTGGTGTTGTGACAATAATTTCCTGCGCTTGTGGAATCATTGCTGCCATATCAATGGCTACATCTCCTGTACCAGGTGGTAAGTCTATAAGGAGATAATCTAATTCATCCCAATGTGTATTGACAAGGAAATTACGAATCCATTTGTTGAGCATTGGACCACGCCACATGACAGGTTGGTTTTCGTTTGTGAAAAAACCCATCGACATGATCTTCACACCATGACTTATTACTGGAATAGCCGTTTGGTCAATCATTGTTGGCTTTTGTTGAATCTTCATCATGGCAGGAATACTGAAGCCATATATATCGGCGTCTAAAATACCTACACGTTTTCCAAGACGGGCAAGAGCTACTGCTAAGTTAATTGTCACGGTAGATTTACCGACGCCACCTTTACCACTA
This sequence comes from Lysinibacillus sp. CNPSo 3705, assembly GCF_028674935.1. Taxonomy (NCBI): domain Bacteria; kingdom Bacillati; phylum Bacillota; class Bacilli; order Caryophanales; family Bacillaceae; genus Lysinibacillus; species Lysinibacillus sp. CNPSo 3705. Next base: position 89,787 of record NZ_JAQZSD010000008.1, read on the forward strand.
GTAACTGCTATAAATTTAACACCAGAATCGGGAAGAAGCATTTTAGGCATACCTTTATCCGTCACTTTTTCTGATTTTAAAGAAGCTGTTAAACTACGACGTTCGTCATCTGTCATAGAACCAAATGTAATGGAGACTTTTGATGCGCCGATCGCTTTCAACGCTTCTTCAACATCTTGTTGGATTTTGGCTTTTAAAGGACATCCTTGAATAGTCAAAATAATATCAAGTGAGATATCCGTACCGTTGACTTGAATATTGCGTACCATATTCAAGTCAACGATGCTTTTATGAAGTTCTGGATCATCGATTTTCTGCAAAGTTTTTAAAATGTGTTCGTTCGTTAGCATATTAGAAACCACCTTCCTATTTTAGGCCTTTGCCAAGCCCTTTTAAGAAGTGAACGCCAAAGTTTACAGCACGATTAACATCAGGATCGTTTAACATTTTGAACAACTTAAAGGCACTAACCTTTTCGTCCGATTCAACGGCCTTGTTCGCTTCATTTATACCAGTATTTAAGCCCTCAACAAGCTTTGTTGTTGTTTCGGGATTCAGTTCGGTTAATGCTCCCGCAACACCCATTAAGTTGTTGATAATATTCGTCACTGGCTTACGCGTTAATTGACCAAGAGCAATATGTGCAACATCCTCTTTTGCTTCAAGTAGTTTCGTAGCAGCTTCTAGCGCTCCAATATCATTTAATTCTGCCATGATCGTAAAGACCTGGTTAACCATTTCTTCATTCTCAGAAAGAAGTTGCTTTAAATTTTCTAACTTTTCTTCCTTTAGTTGTTCTTCAGTTAGTTGCGCTTTTTTAATTGTCGTAATTGGTGCAGCCATGAAATCACTCCCTTTCGTTAGTTGTTAAGTGAACGTAACCAGGACGGTTCCATTTACGTTGTACCTCAACACCATTTTGTGGATGACGTTTTTTATAACGTGGGTTTGTTCTAGGAAGTGGTGATTTTCCTTTTTGCTTCAATACTTCTACACGTACTTTTGTTTGTTTGTAAGCCGGTGTCGATGTATTGATGTCTCCAGCTGGACCCGTTAAGAAATTAATCGCTGAATCTTTGCTAACAGAGTTCATAGGTAAGAAAAGTTCATTTCCTTGTACGCGATCTGTTACTAGGGCATTTAATTTTAATGCGCCTTGAGGAGACACTAAACGAAGAAGAGCTCCATCTTCAATGCCGCGTTCTTTTGCTAGCTCTGGTGATACTTCAACAAAAATTTCAGGTACTTTCGATTGAATCCCTTTTGATTTATTTGTCATATTACCTTCATGGAAGTGTTCAAGCATACGACCGTTATTAATATGGCAATCATATTGCGCTTCATATTCAACCGGTCTAATCCAATCATTTAAAGCAAATCGAGCTTTTTTGTCAGGGAAGTTAAAGCCATCCTCATATAGTAATGGTGTGTCTTTACCATCATGGCTACCCCAACAGAAGCTACCCCAATTTTCTAATACATCATAGTTTGCTTGCGAGAAGAATGGTGCAAGACTAGCCATTTCAGCAAAGATTTCACTTGGGTGGCTGTAATTCCAGTCAGCACCTAGGCGACGTGCTACTAATTGAAGGATTTCCCAATCAGCTTTTGATTCACCAAGTGTTGGTAATACTTGATATAGTCGTTGCACACGACGCTCTGTATTCGTGAACGTACCTTCTTTTTCAAGAGAAGGTGCTGCTGGTAAAATAACATCTGCATATTGTGCTGTACGTGAAAGGAAGCAATCTTGTACAACAAAGAAGTCTAATTGTGAAAGTACTTTATCTACATGGTTAGCATCGCAATCTACTAGTGCCATATCTTCCCCAACTAAATACATTGCTTTCATTTTACCTTCCATGATCGCATCTAACATTGCCATATTCGTACGACCTGGTTCAGGTTTGATTTTCACACCATATGCTTCTTCAAATTTCTTACGTGCTTCGTCGTCTATTACTTTTTGATTACCTGGTAAAAGATTTGGTAGTGTACCCATATCACAAGCACCTTGAACATTGTTGTGACCACGAAGAGGGTAGGCACCTGCACCTGGACGACGATAGTTACCAGTAGCTAGAAGTAGGTTAGAAATTGCAGCTGATGTATAGGAGCCACCTGTGTTTTGTGTAACACCCATACCCCAAAGTACACATGTACCGTCAGCATCACGAATCATTTTGGCAACATTTATCAACGTTTCTTTTGAAATGCCCGTTTCTTTTTCTGCATATTCTAGTGTGTATGTTTCAAGTACATCTTTAAAATCATCAAAGAAGTGCACATTCTCTTGAATGAAGGCTTCATCATGCCAACCTTGATCGATCATATATTTTGTAACAGCCATTAGCCATACTTGGTCTGTTCCTTGTTTTGGACGCATGAAAATATCAGAACGCTCAGCCATTTCATGTTTACGAACGTCGGCAACAATTAATTTTTGACCGTGTAACTTATGGGCACGTTTTACACGAGTAGCTAAAACAGGGTGACCTTCTGCAGGGTTTGCCCCAACAATAATAACAAGGCCAGCTTTTGCGATATCTTTGATCGTTCCAGCGTCGCCACCTATACCAACTGTGCGTAGTAGACCATCTGTAGCTGGTGATTGACAATAGCGTGAGCAGTTATCAACGTCATTTGTTTCGAACAGTTGACGTGCCATTTTTTGAATTAAATAGTTTTCTTCGTTTGTAATTTTTGAAGAAGAGATAAAGCCAACAGAACCAGAACCATATTCTTTTTGAATACCACCTAGTTTAGTAGCAATTAAGTCAAGCGCTTCATCCCATGAAGATTCAACAAATGCATCATTTTTACGAATTAATGGTTTTGTAATTCGTTCTTCAGAGTTGATGAAGTCCCAGCCGAATTTTCCTTTTACACAAGTAGAAATAGCATTTACAGGACCTTCAGAAGGTTGCACTTTTAAAATTTTGCGGTCTTTTGTCCACACTTCGAACGAACAACCTACACCACAGAAAGTACAAACTGTTTTTGTTTTCTTCGTACGTTTACTACGCATAGCTGCTTCGACTTCAGAAACAGCGAAGATACCACTATACCCAGGTTCAACTTCCTTAATTAAATTAATCATCGGATCTAATGTTTCTTGTTTAAGCCCAGTCATAAAACCAGCTTCACCAAGCATTGATTTTTCCATTAAAGCATTACATGGACAAACAGTCACACATTGTCCACAGCCTACACATGAAGAATCGTTAATGGCCACGCCTTCATCCCAAATTACTTTTGGTCTTTCGGCTTCCCAGTCAAGAGATAATGTTTCATTAACTTGTAAGTTTTGACAAACCTCTACACATTGTCCACATGCGATACATTGGTTTGGATCATATCGATAAAACGGGTGAGACATGTCTACTTCATGTGGTTCAACTTTTGGTTGATAAGGATATTTTTGATGTTCGATTTCCATTAATTCTGCTGTGTTGTGTAATGTACAATTTCCGTTGTTATTATCGCAAACTGTGCAGTACAGCAAATGATTTTCTAGTAAACGGTCCATCGCTTCTGTTTGTGCAGCTTTCGCTTTATCAGAAGTAAGTTGGATATCCATGCCGTTTACTGCTTTTGTTGAACAAGAGCGAACTAATTGTCCATTCACTTCGACGATACATGTATCACACGTTTCGATAGGATCAACAGCTGGTACATGACAAATTTGTGGATGGGCGATGCCATTTTGATTAATGGTATCAAGTATTGTAGCCCCCTCTGCTACATCATACGGTTGGCCATTAATTTTAATTGTAGTCAAGGTATTTTCCTCCTTTTGCTCTTTGAGACTTATTTGACAACAGGTTAATACTTAGGATAAACGGGAATAGAGTTACGAGCTTTTTTATTTTAATTTGTCTTGTTATAATGTCATTTCCCAATTTGTCCAACTTCTACACCAACATAGATGCAAAAAACATGTAGTATTTGTTGTCGATGTTGATATTGCTCAAAAATAAAAAAATCCACCATGAAAAGGCATGTACTAACATGCTATTTATTCATGGTGGATAAAATTCTTAACAGGTCTTGCTAAAAATTCAATCAACTTTTATTTTTTATTCAATATAACTATAGAATTTAAATATTAAAACCACCATGCCTATAGTTCAAACTTGTTTGTAAGAAACCATGACAAAGGAATCAAAATACTTTCATTCCATATGTAATACCAATTATTATAGCCTTTTCAGCCAAAATCGACAATAATTATAATAAAATTTATCTTCATTCAGTAGAAATTCCTATCTCAGAAGGTGGTTAGATAAATTCAGATGTAGCTTCTTTTTCAATAGGTTTCCCTACTTCCTGAATGAAGATAAAGCCTCCGGCGGATGTCACGGATTTTAAAAGGAATGAATTGTGCAGGCTTAATTGATCGAGGACTGATAATAATTATCATTGGATATTTTCTCTTTAATTTTTATTTAAGTTGCTATATTATTAACAAACTGTAAGGGTGACCCCCATAACATAGGATAAAAAGATTAATTACGTTGGGAGAATCGTTAAAATGTCAAAAAAAGTGCATGAGTTCAACGACATTATTCGAAAACTACGCAAAGATATATTTGGAAAAGGACCGGAGCGTATTCATACAGTTTTCGTAGAGAACATGGCTGTCTCAACTTTATATGGTAATATCACACCGACAGAAAAATTTATTGCGAGTACGCCTGAAGGGTTAAAAATGGTTCATGCTGCACGTACAAGAATGATTCAAGATTTGTATACTAAATCACCTCCAGACGGCATGGAAGAATTGATGGGCACTAAGTTACTCCATTTATTTTCAGATATCAAAATTGAAGAAGATTTTGCTATTTCTGTCTTTGTTTTTGAAGATAATATTAGCGAATAAAGGGGATGCCATATGGAACGCGCAGTAACTAGAGAAATTATACGTGTTGAAGGTAATCAATTCAAAGAAATAGAAGATACTGTTGTCACAGAATATGCGGTCACAGTGAAGATTAATGAGCAAGAATTCGTGACGATGGTTTGTACACCAGAGTATGTAGAAGATATGGTTATTGGCTATTTGGCTTCTGAACGAATTATTCGCGATTACGAAGATATTGAAGCCATTTGGCATCAAGAAAAAGAAGGATTTGTGCACGTTAAAACAAAGCGTGTGAATCCTTACTTTCAACAAATTCAAAATAAACGTTACATTACTTCTTGCTGTGGCATGAGCCGTCAAGGGTTTGTATTTGCTAATGATGCATTAGTCGCTAAAAAAATGGAAGGCATTCATGTGCGTATTACTACAGACGATTGTTTTCGTTTAATGCGCGATATGCAAGATTTGGCCGAAACATTCAAACAAACTGGTGGTGTTCATAATGCAGCGCTATGTGATGCGAATGGCGTTTTATTAAGCCGAATGGATATTGGGCGTCATAATGCTTTAGATAAAATTTATGGTTATTGCCTAAAAAACAAAATTAGCATTCAGGACAAAATTATCGTATTTAGCGGAAGGATTTCATCTGAGATTTTACTTAAAGTATCGAAAATTGGCTGTGAAATTGTGCTATCTAAATCTGCTCCAACAGAATTAGCATTGCAATTGGCGGAGCAACTCGGTATTACGACGGTAGGCTTTATTCGTCAAAATTCACTTAATATTTATACACACAAAGAACGTATTCATTTACCTACAAATAAAATGAAAGGAAGAGATTAACATTACCAACCTACAAGACCAACTACACAGACCATTAAGAGATTTAAGGATATCAGTAACAGACCGTTGTAATTTTCGTTGTCAATATTGCATGCCTGCAGAAGTATTTGGTCCAGATTATGCTTTTTTACCGTCCGATAAAATATTGAGTTTTGAAGAAATCGAACGATTAGTAAAGATTTTCGTTTCATTAGGTGTGAAAAAAGTACGCATTACTGGTGGTGAGCCTTTACTACGTCGTGATCTGCCGACATTAATTGAACGTCTACATCGTATAGCTGGAGTGGAAGATATTGCCTTAACGACGAATGGCACATTGTTGAAAAAATATGCTAATGAATTGGCGAGAGCAGGTTTATCACGAGTAGCTATTAGTCTAGATTCTCTAAATGAGGAACGTTTTTTCGAGATGAATGGCCATCGTGGAAAGGTGAAAACGGTATTAGAAGGTATAGAAAAAGCGGCAGAAGCAGGCTTACAAGTGAAGATTAATATGGTCGTTCAAAAAGGAAAAAACGAGCAAGATATCATGTCGATGGCACAATATTTTAAAGAGAAACAGCATATTCTTCGCTTTATTGAATATATGGATGTCGGTAATTCGAATGGTTGGCGCCTAGATGAAGTTGTGTCGAAGAAAGAAATCATTGACCAAGTCCATCAACTTTCCCCTCTGCATCCTGTTGCGCCTAATTATAAAGGGGAAGTGGCTACACGTTATCAATATGAGGATGCTCAAGGTGAAATTGGCGTAATATCATCTGTAACAGATTCGTTTTGCTCCAGTTGTTCACGTGCCCGTATTTCGGCAGAGGGAACATTATATACGTGCTTATTTGCTACAGAAGGAACGAATCTACGAGAATTGTTAAGGTCAGGGGAAGATGATGAAACGATTACCCAATGCATTTCGAATGTTTGGGAAAATAGAAAAGATCGCTATTCCGATGAACGAAATGAACAGACAATGGAAAAAAGGAAACACGCAAAAATTGAAATGTCACATATCGGTGGTTAGACGAAATAGCGTTGGTATTAGTTAGTGCTGTTCGTATGGGGATAAAAAAACAGAAAAAATCGGCAAAATAATGCCGGATTTTTTCTGTTTATTTATGCACAAAGTTGCCACTTTTCCCGCCCGTTTTTTGAACGAGGAATGTTTCTTTAATCACCATAGATTTGTCGACGGCTTTACACATATCATAAAAAGTCAGAGCAGCAATGGATACAGCAGTTAGTGCTTCCATTTCAACACCTGTTTTACCATTACATTTTACTGTAGCTTGAATGTGAAGTTCGTAACCTACTTCTGCTTTTGAATAGTCAAATTGAAGATCTGTTCCTTGTAACATAATTGGATGGCACATTGGGATAATATCAGCAGTTTTTTTAGCACCCATAATCCCTGCAATTTGTGCCACTTGCGTTGGGTCGCCTTTTTTAATGCCTCCTTGTTGGATAGCTTGATAGACTTCATCGGATAACGTAATTGTACTACGAGCGATCGCTGTACGGTTTGTGATTGTTTTATCTGAAATGTCGACCATTTTCGGACGACCTTCTTCATTCCAGTGTGTAAAATTACTCATTATTAGACTTCCTTTCGAATGTTTGTAACCAATCTTGTTGAGAGTTGATATTGATAAATGTGGAGCTTTCTTCAAATGGGACATAACATACTTGAAGTTGCTCTAACAAGACTTTCATACTTCGCTTGTTTTGTTGGACTAATTGCTGTGCTTTTGGTAAAGCGCTGCGTCGATATAAAGCAGCAAGAGGTTGTAATCTTGAAGCTTGTTTAGGAACAATCGCATCATAACGATTATCGATAAATGTGAGCATAGTTTGGACAAATTCTGCATTAATAAAAGGCATATCACTTGCTATGACGAAAAACCACTCTACTTCTGGGAAGTTTGTCATGATATGATGCAAGGCAAATAGTGGTCCTTGATGAGGCTGTTTTTCAATGCTCCATTGGACATCTTCTTCTACAAACTTCGATTGCAAGCTAGCATTTGTAGCAATAATTAAAGGCTGTAGTTGATTTTTTTGGAAGGCTATGAGACTGTGCTTATATAAAGGCAGACCAGCAAATAATTCAAACATTTTCGGTTGACCATACCGAGAAGATTGACCGCCAGCTAAGACAACACCAGCTATTTTCATATGCGATTCAACTCACCGATAAAATGTTGCACAGTTGGAAGAATCAGTTTTGTCATGGCAAGTGACACGGCATTCGTGGAACCTGGTAGCACATAGATAGCCGTTTTATCGCGACTACCCGCTGTTGCACGACTAAACATGGCTTTTGGGCCAATTTCTTCATAACTTAGTGTTCGAAATAATTCACCAAAGCCCATCATTTCTTTTTCGAAAAGAGGGAGAATCGTGTCGTAAGTTTGGTCTCTCGGTGTAAATCCTGTTCCTCCTGTTACGATAATGGTATTAATGCTTTGATCATCGCACCATTTAAGTACATGATTGGAGATTTCAAGAGGTTCATCTTTTGACATTTGGTAGTCTACTAATTCAAATGAAGCTTCTTGAAGTAATGATTGAATACGCTGACCACCACGATCATCCGCCTTCGTGCGTGTGTCACTCACTGTTAAAATGGCAGCTCGGATAAGAAGTTCACTATGTGTGGGATGCAAGGTAAAAGACCTCCTTTTATAAAGTTGATTTTTGTTTTTGCTGAAAAACATTGCTTTTATTATAAAGCTATATATTAAAAGGTCAAACTAAAATTCATAGAAAGAAAGGCAAAAACGTTTATGCATAATAGATATTCTAGACAACAATTATTCAGCCCAATCGGAGAGAATGGGCAGCTACTACTAAAAGAAAAGCATGTCCTGATGATAGGCGTTGGTGCTTTAGGTAGTGCTAGCGCTGAGGCGCTTGTCAGGGCAGGCGTCGGAAAGTTGACGATTATTGATCGTGATTATGTAGAGTGGAGTAATTTACAAAGACAACAACTATTTACCGAACAAGATGCGCAAGAAAAAGTACCGAAAGTAATCGCTGCAAAAAAACGACTACAAAGCATTAACGCAGAGGTGGAAATTAATGAATATATTCTTGATGCGTATACAGAGCAAATAATTCCACTGCTTGCAGGTGTAGATATGATGGTGGATGCAACGGACAATTTTGATATTCGCTTTATGATGAATGATCTTGCACAAAAATATCAAATTCCTTGGGTGTATGGTTCTTGTGTTGGCAGTTATGGCGCTACTTATACGATTGTGCCAGGTAAAACACCTTGTTTACATTGTTTGCTAGCAGCGATGCCCAATACAGGGATGACATGCGATACAGTAGGAATTATAAGTCCGACTGTTCAAATCGTAGCTGCTTATCAGGTGGCTGAGGTATTAAAGTTTTTAGTAGGTGCTGAAGAAGCATTACGAAAAAGTTATTTAACTTTTGATGTTTGGCAAAATCAACATTATGAAATTAACGTTGAAAAAGTTCGCAATCATGATTGTCCATCCTGTGGCAAAAATCCGACCTATCCGTATTTATCATATGAAAATCAAACAAAGTTAAACGTATTATGTGGTCGCGATGCTATTCAAATACGTCCGGTAAAAACGATTCATTATAATTTTGATCAGCTCGCAGTTCAACTTAGTCCCTATGGTGATATTCAACAAAATCCTTATTTACTATCTTGCCAAGCTGAAGATTATCGACTAGTGATTTTCCAAGATGGACGAGTTGTCATTCACGGTGTACAAGATATACAAAAAGCTAAAACCATTTATTATCGTTTATTCGGATAAAGGAGTGTTCTAAAATGTTAGAAAAAAGAAAACCAATTGCTGTTGGAGAAGCTGTTCAACGTGTCATGGAGTTTGCCTTCCAAGAAAAAATAGAAGTCGTTTCACTACAGCAAGCACATGGACGTTTTTTAGCAGAAGATGTTGCTGCTGACCAAGATGTACCAGCTTTTGATCGTTCACCCTATGATGGTTATGCTATTCGTTCGGTCGATAGTCAAGGGGCAAGTTCAGACAATCCAGTAATCTTTAAAGTAGTAGGGGAAATTGGCGCGGGCTATGTATTTGAGGGAGAAGTTGGTGATCGTGAAGCGGTGCGCATTATGACAGGAGCTCCTATCCCGAACGGATGTGATGCAGTCGTAATGCTCGAATTAACGCACACATTTGAAGAAGACAATCAACCTTATATGTCGATTAAACGCGCTTATGAACCAGGAACAAATATTTCCTATAAGGGAGAGGACGTTCAAAAAGGCGCAATTCTTATGGAGAAAGGGCAATACATCAATCCAGGTGTTGTCGCATTACTTGCTACTTTTGGCTATGATCAAGTACCTGTTTTTCGAAAACCAATCGTTGGCGTAATTGCAACAGGAAGTGAATTACTAGAACCAAGTGATGCTTTACAGCCTGGAAAAATTCGTAATAGTAATGCCTATATGATAATGGCTCAAATTGAACGTGCTGGAGCAACCGTCAAATATTTTGGTAAGTTTAGCGATGAGCTAAATTTATGTATTCAAGCTGTTGAAAAAGCTCTTCAGGAAGTAGATATATTGATTACAACAGGAGGAGTATCGGTAGGTGATTATGATTACTTACCTGCCATTTATGAAGCCATTGACGCACAAGTACTTTTTAATAAAGTAGCAATGCGACCAGGTAGTGTCACAACTGTTGCGGCTCGAAATGGTCAATTATTATTTGGGCTTTCAGGTAACCCATCAGCGTGCTATGTTGGGTTTGAATTATTTACACGACCGATTATTCGTACGGCTTTTGGCAATAAGCAACCACATTTACGTAGAGAGCACGCTATTTTAAATGCGGACTTTAAAAAACCGAATCCATTTACCCGTTTTGTGCGTGCGAATGCGTCTTACGAAAACGGTCAATTAATGGCAGTTCCTTCTGGGTTCGATAAATCTAGTGCCGTTTCTTCTTTAGCAGAGGCAAATGCCTTTATTGTATTACCAGGTGGATCACGTGGATACGAAAAAGGCATGCAAGTTGTTGTTTTATTGTTAGAAGATTTGCAAGGAAGTGAGTGGCCATGGGGCAACATCGAAAAATCTTACAAATCGTAGGCTACCAAAATAGTGGCAAGACAACGTTAATGGAACAGCTCATTACACAAGCCACGACAGAAGGTTTTCGTGTAGGAACAATCAAGCACCATGGACACGGTGGTATCCCTATGATCGAAAGTTCAAAAGATAGTGTTCGTCATGAGAAGGCTGGCGCAAGTATAACAGCAGTTGAAGGACAAGGTACTTTGCGCATGAGTATTCACCAAAGTAACTGGCAGCTTGCTGATATACTAGCTATTTATGAAACATTTCAGATGGATATCATTTTCATTGAAGGCTATAAAAATGAAGACTATCCGAAGGTTGTTCTTTTGCGACAGGCGGAAGATGAATCTTTGCTAGGAAAAGTAACCAATATCGTCTGTGTTCTTTATTGGCCAACATATCCACTAAATAAACCGTTAGATTATCCAACTTTTTTAATTAATGAAAAAGCACAATATATGGATTTTCTTATGCAGGAAATGAGGAGAAAATCATGACTACATCGTTGTTTGAAATCATTGATAAACCAATTGATGTTGAAGAAGTTAGACAAAAAGTAACAGATCGAAATGCTGGTGCAATCACTGTTTTCATCGGAACAGTACGTGAAATGACGAAAGGCAAGAAAACACTACATTTGGAATATCAAGCTTATCCATCTATGGCTATTAAAATGTTTGAACAAATATGTAAAGAAATACAAGAGCGATGGCCAGAAGCGAAAGTAGCCATTACACATCGTGTTGGTCATTTAGAAATTTCAGATATTGCCGTAGTAATTGCGGTATCATCACCACATCGTAAAATAGCCTATGAAGCCAATGAATATGCTATTGACCGTATTAAACAAATTGTACCTATTTGGAAAAAAGAGTATTGGGAAGATGGGACTGAATGGATTGGTGATCAATTAGAAAATGTCCCTTATCCAAATGGAAATCCATCAATGGGTGAGGAGGAATCTTGTGATTAACATATTATTGTTTGCGCACTTACAAGAAATGATCGGTGAGTCAAAATTATGTATAGACCTAGCTGACCATACAGTTGGACAAATTAAAGAATGGATGGAAACGCAATATTCACAAGTTAATTTACAACATGTCATGACAGCAGTAAATGAGGAATTTGCAACAGATGCAACGGTTGTAAAAAAAGGGGATACAATCGCGTTTATTCCACCCATTAGTGGCGGGTAAAAGAAAAGATGTAGTTGGTACAGTTTAGTTTGCACCGACTACATCTTTTACTATATTTGTAGGGAAAGAGCTACTGGTTAACGTTTCATTTTATGCTTTCATGAAATGAACGCTCAGAAGCATAAGAAAGGAAATACCTATCATACAAATCACCCATGACCAAGCGAGTGACATGTTACCTGAACCAATTGCCATATAAATAGCAAGTGGCGTAGTTTGCGTTTTGCCTGGAAGGTTTCCGGCAAACATTAAGGTTGCACCAAACTCACCTAAAGCTCGTGTGAAACTTAAAATTCCACCTGAGACAATTGATTTTAATGCAAGAGGGATAGAAATAAAGAAAAAAACTTGCCATTCGTGAGCACCATCAACACGTGCAGCGTTTTCAATGTCCACATCAACAGCTTCAAAGCCAGTTTTTGCTGATTGATACATTAAAGGAAATGCCACAACAGTAGAGGCAATGACCGCCGCCCACCATGTGAACATAATGGGTTGATTAAAAAGCCATGTAATCAAGTTACCAAGTACACTGTTTTTACCAAAAATAACAATTAGAAGAAAACCTATTACAGTAGGAGGTAATACTAATGGTAAAAGTAACACTGTTTCTAAAAATAATTTTCCTTTGAAATTACGCTTTGCCATCCATTTACCTAATAGAATACCTGTTACTATTACAATTACTCCTGACACAAGCGCTATTTCGATAGAAAGTTTAAGCGGTGACCAGAAATCCGTACTCATCTATGAATGAGTTCCCTGAAAGCCATATTTTTTAAATACTTTCATCGCTTGCTCACTTTGTAAATAGTGATAAAAATCTTCTGCTTCTTTTGCATGCTTACTATCTTTGATAACACCTACAGGATAAATAATAGGTGTATGTGTATCTTCTTTAGCTGTAGCAACGACATCGACTTTTTCTGATACAAGGGCATCTGTTTTATAAACCAGCCCTGCATCAACATTTTCAGTTTCTGTATAAGTAAGAACTTGTCGTACGTCTTTTGTATACACTACTTTTGGTTCTGCATTTTCCCATAGGTTCATGTTTTTCAATGTCTCGATACCGTACTTGCCAGCAGGAACCGTTTCAGGTGTACCAATAGCAATCTTATCAACTTTTGTTAAGTCTCCAAATGATTGAATATGTTTGTCATTTTTCTTCGGAACGATTAACACTAATTCGTTTGCTAAAAGATCCGTTCCTTGTTTTTTATCGATTAAACCTTTTTGAACTAGCTCATCAAACTTATCTTCTGCTGCTGAAAAGAAAAGATCCACAGGAGCACCTTCTAAAATTTGTTGTTGTAAAGCACCAGAGCCACCAAAGTTAAATGTGATTTTAATCGTATCGTGTTCATTTTCATAGTTTTTTTGAAGTTCTTCTAATGAATCTTGTAAACTAGCTGCTGCGGAAATCGTTAATTCGACTGGTTCGTTTACTTTGTTGTTGCTTCCTTGGCTACCACAACCTGCTAAAATGCCGATAAGTAGTACCATTGAAGCTATTAAACTATAATACTTTTTCACGTTGATTGTACTCCTTTTATAACTCGTTATAACAAGACATAACTAATTATAATTAGTTATGTCTAAAAAAGAAATACCAAATCACTAGAAACTTTTAAGATGTAAAAAATATGATAATTACGATACTATAGAATCAATAGAAGCAGAAGGGGAGATTTTTTACATGTCACATGAACATTCCTATACGATTGAAGAGGTGGCTCAATTATTAAAGGTTTCAAAATTAACGATTTACGATTTAGTAAAAAAGGGAGATTTACCTATTTTTCGTGTAGGCCGACAAATGCGAGTGGATAAAACCGATTTACAATTATATATACAAAAGAGTAAGACAGGGGTCATTCCTGCTGCATCTACTGCCTCGACAACTCCTTCGACAAAAAATAAAAAAATTATTATTAGCGGACAAGATTTAGCCTTAGACTTATTAGGAAAATATATAGAGAAAAAACAATCAATTAAAGTGTTGCGCTCGCATGAAGGTAGCTTTAACGGTGTCATGGCGCTGTATAACGGGGATTGTGACATTGCTAGTTTACATTTGTACGATGGGGATACAGGGGAATATAATACACCTTATTTAAAAAAGATTTTTGTAAGTCACTCTTATATTCTTCTCAATCTGATTTCACGCCGAGCGGGCTTTTATGTTCAAAAAGGAAATCCGTTGCAAATTAAATCAATGGATGATTTTAAGACCAAATCATTAAAATTGATGAACCGTGAAAAAGGTTCAGGTGCTCGTACTTTCCTAGATGAACAATTACGTATTCATCACATATCGCCAACCTCAATAGATGGGTATAACGAAGAAGAAATGAGCCATATAGATGTAGCCTCTGCTGTCGCAAATGGGCATGCTGACATTGGACTAGGCATTGAAAAAATATCAAAACTCATAGAGGTTGACTTTATACCACTTATTAGAGAACGTTATGATATTGTTTTATTAAAAACACCTGAAAACCAACTGCTGGTTGAATCGGTAAAAGAGATTTTAAATTCACCTGAATTCCAATCAGAAGTAGTCGCACTAGGAGATTATGACGTCACTCAAATGGGACAAGTTATATATCAAACGCTTTAACTTCTTTCAGCACTAAAAATTTGGGTGTCATTCAGAAGATGGGAGCGGCTCCTTGGGATTAGCGTGACAGATGAGACCTTAGAGCGAGCAAGTAAAGGAACGAAGGCTAAGACCATCACAGGCTTTGATAATGCTTGCGTGACCAACCTCGTGTCGCTGACCACTTCGCTTTCGCTCAAAAAAGCATCCTGTCGCTGTTACCCCAAGCCGCAAATGTACGCCCTGAACCAGACGGACCTACTAATACAAAGAATGTGCTTGTGTTAGCTTAATAAAGCTCGTTTGTTAAACTTTATTTTAAAGGATAACTAAAATTTATGTCATTGTAATATTTGCTCAAATTGGTTTTCTTTTTTATCTTCTTTCTTAAAATATTAGGAGTAAACTAACGGAGTACATGGATCTAAAAAGGATGAAATATACCTCGTAGTTGAACTTATTTTTGTAACGAAGCGGGGAAGTAAGAAACTAAATTTTAGAAAATCTGCTTTTACACTAGACAAATATGATTTTTTCTTATATATTAAGTATAATAAAATCGTTTTCAAGAGAACAATAAATTCACATATTACAAAGAGTAATCGTGTTTTGTTTGATGCTTTTTGTAATATGTGGATTTTTTCTTTTGAAGTAAAATGATTTTACTTAAATACAATTAATGGAGGTCATGCAAAATGGCACAAGGTACAGTAAAATGGTTTAACTCAGAAAAAGGTTTTGGATTCATCGAAGTAGAAGGTGGAAATGACGTTTTCGCTCACTTCTCAGCTATCCAAGGTGATGGTTTCAAAACACTTGAAGAAGGCCAAAAAGTTGAGTTCTCAGTAGAAGAAGGCCAACGCGGACCTCAAGCTACAAACATCGTAAAACTTTAATTTTAATGATGTAACCATAAAAAAGGCATCCTTTCAGTAGGATGCCTTTTTTTTATGCAAAAAAAGAAGAGTTGTAATCAAAATGGAATTGTTAATAAGTGTAAAATTGGAACTATATAAAAAATCAATCCGTATACATAGTTAGAAGGTAAACTTTGAAGAGTAGGAGGATATATAACAAGCTTAAATAATGGTGGGTCAACAAAACTATTTACTTTATACACCTATAGAAAATTACTGTAGACAAAGTTACATATAACTTTGTCTACAGACCCTATCATATAATTAATCGCTGAGCATTGCTTTTAATGTTCGTTTTTGCCAGCCTAGCTTGAAGTATGCGTATTGTAATACAAAATGTACACAGAAGGCAGTAGGGTAAGCAATCCAAACGCCATTTAGCTCGAATGTAGTGTAGTGCGATAAAACAAACGCCAATGGTACCTCGACTACCCAAATAGCGATGACTAGGAAAATTGTAGGCCATAAGACAACACCCGTAGCTCGCATTGTAGCTGAAACGGTTTGTGTATGGCCGAAAATTAAATAACTCCAAAACGCGATATATAAATAATCCTTGGCGATAAGTACCGTATCTTGTTTATCAATAAAGAAAGATAAAATAGGCTCCGCAAATAAATACATGATTAAAATAATCGCGCCACCTAAAATATAGTTAACGAGCACACCAAATTGACGAATTTTTTTAATCATATCCGTAGAGTTTGCCCCTAAAGCTTGCGCCACAAATACTGAGGTCGCAATAGCAATACTCATCGCCGGCACCTGTGCATAGCTAGCGACCTGATTGACAACACCGTAAGCAGCAGTAGCATCGGAGCCGTAAACATTAACAAAGCCTATTACAGCAATTTCTGCTACAGAGATTGCAACCATACTAATGCTTGCCGGAATGGCTAATTTTAATAATGAAGCTAAAATATCCTTCTTTAATTTAAAATGCTGTAGAATCGATTTGTCTAAGCGTAAAATATGCTTTGTTTTATGCAAGTAGGCAAATAATAATAACATCGTCACTAGATTGGATAAAACAGAGGCATAGGCAGCGCCGTTCAAACCAAATTTAGGCAGACCAAGCCAGCCGAAAACTAATGGTGGTAGGAATGCGATATTTAAAATAACACTTATGACTAAAAATAAAAAAGGTGTTTTGGAATCACCTACACCACGCATAAAGGTTGTGTACACCAAATACCAGAACATAATTGGTAATGTGAAAAATAAGATTTGAGCATAGCTGATACTCATATCTAATATATTTGCGGGTGTTTGCATAAAGCGTAAAATCCACTCAATAAAAAAGCCACCAAAAATTGCGACAACAATCGATAAAATTGTTGTAAAGGCTAAAGTTACCCCTACAACCTCCTTCATCTTCTCATGATTGCCAGCCCCATACGTTTGCCCTACTAAAATCGAGCTACCTGAGCCAATCCCAATAGCAAATGCCATTAAAAAGAAGAAGAATGGAAAAAATGCTGAAATTGCGGCTAGCGCATCAACACCTAAATTGCGCCCAACTATAAACATGCCAAAGACTTGCCCTAGTGACTGCAGCACATTCGCTAGCATAACTGGGATTAAAAAGTTAAAAAAAGCTTTTTGCAGTTTCTTATCATCATGTAAAATTTGTTGGTTCATTTTTATCCCCTCTTGGGTTTTAATAACC
Organism: Lysinibacillus sp. CNPSo 3705; assembly: GCF_028674935.1. NCBI lineage: Bacteria > Bacillati > Bacillota > Bacilli > Caryophanales > Bacillaceae > Lysinibacillus > Lysinibacillus sp. CNPSo 3705. Next base: position 106,976 of record NZ_JAQZSD010000008.1, read on the forward strand.
CATTTCCTTTAAAATATGTGATAGCGTGCGCAGGCGTTCGCCAATTAGTTCACCATCCGCACTTAAAGCTTGATTAAAGAGCTTAATATCCTCTTCAATTTGTTCATTTTCCATACATACTTCCACTGTCATTGCATCCCCTTGTAAGCCAATACGTTTAATAACAGGGTTTTCTTCATCATATAAATGATCGTAGCGATAAGCTTCCTTAAAATGAAGCTGAGATTCACAAATTAATATAGCAAGGTCAAGCACGCGATGAAGCGGTAATTCTTCCGATTGACGTGACCATTTACCACCTGTATGACGCCATACTTTAGCTGAAATATCAACCTTACCTCTGTCATTCCATTGAGCTAAGCCAAGTGACAGCCCTTGCGCATCTGTATGATAAGCAGAGCGCCCATCAATATTGGCATAATTTTCAGCAACAATAACAGGTTTATGCTTTAAATGAGTAGGTATTTTCATAATTACATCCCCCTTTGTTCGTTTAATTTTTAGTAATTTAGTAAATTACTGCATTAGTAAATATAACATTGGACAAATTCGGAGGTCAATCTTTATATGGAAAATTTTTTGTATAATGGATCAGATGAACAAATTAGTTAAAATGTTATCTTGTAAGACTGCATTGATGAAATGGGATAGTTATATAGAGAGTAGACTGAATTCATTAAATTGGTTAAAATGGTAATTGGTTGGTTCATCATCAAAAGTTGTGAATGACTTTTGTTAAAACTTCTACTATGTAAATAGTTGATTGGAGTGGAGACTAGACACCCCCAAGAAGCTTTGCTCTGTGAGGAAGCAAAGCGACAGCAACAAATGTTTTGACTGTGCGAAAGCGAAGCGTCAGCAACAAAGCGCCCGGTCGGAACGGAAATCAACCACACGTTTTGGTTATGATCCAATTGGTTTATATAATGGAAATCAAATAAGCATTATTCTTTGAATATCGGAAAAACGAATGAAAGAGGGTAATAGAATGAGAATCCAATCTACAAATAATAATTACATACATACGATTAAAAAAGGTGAAATTAATAGACTATCTCCAGATTTATTTTTAGATAAAAAGAAAGAGGCAAAAGCGAAATATGAAATTATAAGAGAAGGTGGTTATCTTCGTCATTATGTAACAAATTTAAATGGTGAAAGAGTACTGATTAAAGAAACAAAATTACCAAAGGGACAAGATACAGAGCAAAGCACAGGCGGGATGACGGACGTTTTGTTGGATAACCTATTCAATCAATTTACAAAAACTTTAGATCACCAAAAATCTAATGAATTATTAAAAAACGGCATAGCAGGTCAGAAAGCCAAAGAAAAATTAATGTTAGCTTATCGAAATTCAATCTAGTACGTTTTAAGAGAAAACGATAATTAAAAAGGGTTATGTAGGTGATTGTTTGTGCAGGATAAAAAGCGTTTAGGTAAATATATATCTGCTTTGTTAGTCGTATTACTTGTAGGAATTGTTGTGAAAAATGTATTCATAAAAGAAACAACAGTCAAACCGATAGTAGAAAATGAAGATGGAACAAAACAGCTTGTTTTTGATGCAAAATTAACACGATTAGACGAATCATCAACAACATTTAAAGAATACAATGGCAAGGTCCTAATCGTTAACTTTTGGGCATCTTGGTGTGGACCGTGCCAAGAAGAGGCTTCTGAATTTACGGATTTTTATACCAATAAACCAGAAAATGTTGAGCTGTTAGCGATCAATGCAACTTCTAAAGATAGTAGAGAAAATGCCATGAAATTTCAAGAGTCATACAAATTGAATTTCCCTATATTTCTTGATTTAGATGGTACACTTCAAAAATCATTTGAAATAATGGCTTATCCAACAACTTTTATATTTGATTCCAAAGGTAAATTAATGTACACGATAAAAGGATCGATTAATCAAAAAGAATTAAATAAATATATTGAAAACCTCTACTAATCTATAAACATTTCCTTTATGATGAGAGCACTTTTCTATTGGCGTCACTTTTAAGAAAGAGGGGGATTATTATGTATCAGAGTTTAAATGATTTTTTTAAGTCTTGGGCGTTCGAAGCAAATTGTACACAGAGGTTATTAAATAATCTAACTGATGAATCGCTTAAACAGGAAATAACGTCTGACAATTGGACTTTAGGACGTATTGCTTGGCATACTGTTACTGCAATTCGAATCATTACTTCAAATACAAGTTTACCATTTGATGCTCCATCTAAAGATTATCCTGTTCCCACTTCTGCGCAATTTATTGCAGATAGCTATTCCCAAACTAATAATGCATTTGTGAAGGCAATAAAAACAAATTGGACTGATCAAACCCTTCACGAGGACATCCATTTTTTCGGTCAAGAAATGCGAATTGGTACTTTGTTAATGTTCTTGATTCAACATCAGAATCACCATCGGGGACAAATGACGGTTCTTATGCGACAGGCGGGATTAACTGTCCCAGGCATTTATGGGCCAGCTAAAGAGGAATGGATAAATTTCGGTATGGAAGCTCCAAAAATGTAAAACTAATTAGGGTGATGATAGTGTGAAAATAGCTGTATTATCAGACATTCATGGAAATAAAGATGCATTAAAAGCAGTGTTAGAGGATATAAAATATAGAAGTATCGATAAGATATATAATTTAGGTGACACTCTTTACGGACCGTTATTCCCGTTAGAAACATATGAAATGATAAAGAGTACAAATATTAAAAGTGTAAGTGGGAATTGTGATCGGATATTGTTGGCGTCTTCATCGGAAAATCCAACCGTGCAATATGTAATAGACGTGCTCTCAGAAGAACAAAAAAGCTGGTTAATTAACCTGCCATTTTCCATTCAGACAGATGATTTTTACTTTTGTCATGCTTCACCTGAAAATGATGAGCTATATATGTTGAATGATATAACGCCAAATGGTGTTACTTTAAAACAGACAGAGGAAATAATGAAATTAGTAAAAGATATCCCACAAAATATTATTTTTTGTGGCCACTCCCATTTTCCAACGATTGTTTATTTACCTAATAACAAAATCATTATTAATCCAGGCAGTGTCGGTTTGCCTGCTTATGAAGAAGTTGAACCATTCAATTATAAGATGGAATCCGGTACACCATTTGCGAATTATACAGTTGTAGAAAAGCGGAATGGTGAATGGATGATTGAGCAGTTAAGCATTCCTTATGATACTAAGGTCGCTATTAAACAAAGTGAAATTCAAAATAGGTCTGATTGGGCCAGAGCATTAAAATATGGAAGAGTTTAAGGTGGTATTTCAGCGGGTGTCCAAACACTCGCTAAGAGAAGCTAAAGCCTTCGACGCAATTATGCCAAATTAATAGGATAATAAAGTAAAAGGACTTGTGGATACATCATACAAACAAGTCCTTTATTGTGTATCATTTTAAATATTGACGTGAGCTTTGCTCTTTTGCTGTAATGACTTTTAGAAGATCCTTCTTTTGGATAAATAAAATGACAGAGGCTTGAACTGTCATTGCTAAGATGAGCAGCATAAAGTGAGAATTGTGATTGAAATTTAATGAGAGAAAATAAAATATTGGTGCAGACGATAAGTATGAAATATATTGGTTTTTCGTTACTAAATAAATGATGGTTGAAATACATGTAGTTACTAAAAGAAGTTCAAGTAAAATCTCGATGGAAGCACTATCAATATAATTTAGTAATTCGCTTATATAGGACATATTACAAACGCCCCACCTTAATTGTTTTGGGAAATTGTAACACATTAGGTGATGATTTGAAAGGTGCGATTCTTTTTGAGATTGGAAATACGTTTTTTTAACTATAAAAAGAGGCTTTCCTATAAATATTTGGAAAGCCACAAGTATATCATTATAGTTCTTCCTGAAAATAAATTTTGTAGAATTTCCGATTCGTAGATTCATCGTAGCCTACTTCAATTAGTTCTTCCACTTGCTCGATATCCTGTACATTTACCTGAATTTCAATATTAGAATCGAGTTTAATTTTACGTTTATATTTTTTTTCAGCCTTTTCAAGCGCACTTTCGGAAATTACGGTTTCATATGGTTTTACCGAATTTATAATAATATCTTTTTGTGTTGGTTCAGCATTATCAAATACTGTTTCAATATAATTATTTACTTGAAATTCATCTTCATTTCTAAAGTAATCAAGCGTTTTGTTTAAAAGCCCAAGCTTCTCAGTATTTGTAAAGCTCTCTTCTTTTAAAATATATTTTTTGCATTCTGTTAATGCTAAATTCGTTTTGTAATAATGTTCATCAGCTGCTTTAATCTTTAAAAATCGTTCTTGCCAGTAGACAGTATCTTCTTTCCTTTTTGTTTTCATGAAGACAGCAGGTGCCACATCCGTTCCCATATCTACGATAATGGCCATGTTATTAATTTTCTTTACATTAATTCCATCAACACCATTGACGACCATTTTGTTGTGATCGCTTTTTACATCTAAAAACATTTCCTTTTCATCAATTTTAACGATGGCAATTATTTTTTTAGCTTCTGTCGCTAGAAAACAATTGTCAAATAATCCAATAAACAATTCGCCACTTTTAATGTTAGGATGTTGAGATACACTATGTAAGTGTTTAGCAATGTTGATGGATTGTTCTAAGAAACTAGTCTCCTGATCAAATATTGCCCTCACATATGTGTAAACCTCGTTTAAGGCAATGTCTGTTTCATGAAAAAATTCGAATTGCTGCTCTAAATCGATTTTGCTAAACGCTAGCTGTGTAAAAGCTGCCTCTAGCATGACCTCTGGCTGTGATAATGATTCCTCACCTAACACAAGTGTATCGTCAATAAAATGTAAAATATATTGTAATAACTTACTTTCACTTACTTCAAGCATGTTTTCCACCTTCTAAAATTTCATTGTAGATAATATACCATATCATATCCCTTGCAACATTTTCATGTATTTTATTTTTACGAATAATAAAATTAAAAAGAACATTGAATATATGCATTTATGAGATTTGTTGATCATTTGTATAAGGCTATGGGTTCTTTATTAAATAGGGAAACTCATTTGAAATGACAAGTACATTACCTTAAATTGACATTGATTGTTGCTGAAGTATACTAGGAATAAATGGAACTATGCATGAAGAAATCTACAAAGAGAAGAGGTCTTGATATGCTTTATAACATTAAACCAATAGCTGTGGTAAGCAATAGTCGAACAATGATTGAAGACGACAATTGGGGTGATGTCATTTCTACTATTGAATTGACAAAAGGTATGCATGAATCATCTTTAAAGAAGATTGATGATTTTTCTCATTTAGAAATAATTTTTTATTTTGACAAAGTGGCAGCTGAAAAAATCCAATATGAAGCGAGGCATCCAAGAAATAATACGGACTATCCGGAAGTCGGTATTTTTGCACAGAGAGGTAAAAATAGACCTAATAAAATAGGCGTAACAGTTGTAGAATTACTAGAATTAAAAGATAGAACTATAATCGTTAAAGGCTTAGATGCTATTGATGGCACACCAATCATTGATATAAAACCTGTAATGAAAGAATTTCTACCGAAAGGTGAAATAAAACAGCCACAATGGGCAACTGATTTAATGAAGAATTATTGGGACTAGTATATTATTTTATTTTATTTGTTAAGGAGAAATCATTATGTTTTTAAATCTTCATATTGAAACCGAGAGACTAGTAATTCGTCCATATGCTTTCACTGATTTGGATGAGTTATATGCAGTCGTTTCTGAGCCTGACTTTTACCGATTTATCCCAGAGGACGTGCCAAGCCGCGATGATGTTCAGCGAGTAATAGAGTGGTCCATTCAATGTAACTTAAAAAACACGCCTACTAAGGTACATAAGCTTAATCTAGCTATTGTAGAGAAGCAGAGTCAAAAATTAATTGGTTATTGCGGGCTTGGCCCCGATGATGTAAAAGACACAGAAATCGAAATTTATTACGGTATTTCTGAAGCTTATAGAGGGCGAGGAATAACATCTGAAGCAACAAAAGCTTTGATGAATTATGCATTTTATAAGATTGGTTTACCTAATATTATTGCTGTTGTTCATCCTGAAAACGTGGCATCTTTACGAATTGTAGATAAACTGGGAATGAGCTATGAATATACGTATAACAATCTTAATTCAGAACTGAAGGATTTTGAAGGATTGCTTCATTATTCTATAGATGCTAAAGCATATCAAGGAAGTAAATGAATATGTAAAGCTTAAATTCTTCCTCGAGGGTAAGTCTTAGATGAGATCCTGGATTGGTGAAGCGAGTTAGGGGAACGGAGGCTAAATGCATTAAGGTATTTTAATAACGCCTTTTTTGATGATGCTGCTTCGCATTCGCGCAGATAAACCCTTTACTAACAGAAAGAGGTCAGGACGACGGAAAGAATAGTCGAATCGACGGAAGGAAGGGTCTGAGTGACGGAAAGAAAGGCCGAAGCGATGGAAGAATAGTCAGAGCGACGGAAAGAGGTCAGGACGACGGAAAGAATAGTCGAATCGACGGAAAGAATAGTCGAATCGACGGAAGGAAGGGTCAGAGCGACGGAAAGAAAGGCCGAAGCGACGGAAAGGAAAGCCAAAGTGACGGAAAGAGGTCAGGATGACGGAAAGAATAGTCGAATCGACGGAAGGAAGAGTCAGAGCGACGGAAAGAAAGGCCGAAGACGACGGAAAGAATAGTCAAAGCGCTGCTGCTTCGCATTTGCGCATAAAAACCCTTTTGCTGTCGCTGCGCTTTTCGGACAAACGACGACCCGTGGAAGGCGCTCAGTCGGAACGGATATTTACCCTTCGTTTTCTGAAGAATGTTCAAGTAAGAAAATAGCTTATCAATAACATGGGACTTCTACTCAATGAGTAGAAGTCTTTGTTTGTATCGAACAAAATTCAAACGTCCATTCCCATGTCCCCCAGTGCATTTATAACAGAATAGTCCTATTTTTCTGTTTTTAAGACCGTCTTAAGGTTACGATTAAATAGCTATAAGGTTATTACGTTATTCTTTCTTTAAATGAATGGAGAGGGGAAACATGATGGGATTGAAACGGGTTTCGTTCGTTGATAGTCTTCGTGGATTTAGTTTGCTTGGGATTTTACTTGCTAATTTAGTAATTTTTCAATATGGCATGCATGGAGCCTTAAAAAATTTATCATCACAAAGTACAGGGGATTTTGTGAGGGTATTTATTGGTGGCTCTTTTATGCCTATTTTTACGCTGCTATTTGGATTTTCTTTTATAAAGCTAATTGAATCGGTCCGCGAAAAAGGGGTGAAAAGTCGATGGATTATACTTCGACGGAGCGTGGGGCTCATTGTATTAGGCTGGCTGCATACTACATTTATATGGGAAGGTGACATACTCTTATATTATGGTTGTATGATTCTGTTTTTGTTACCATTCATTAATCGAAAAGCAAAAACAATTATCATATGGGCTAGTATTTTCTTTGTATTTTCAGTCACAATTATAATGAATATTAACTTAGATCTCCCAGCAAATCAGCAGGATATCAATGCGTATATTGAACAAGCAGATGCCATTTATGCACATGGTAGTTATTTAGATGTCGTTAATTTTCGTCTAAATAGGCTAATGCCGGAACAAGAAACATCTATCCTATTATTTGTAGCGCCATTATTTTATGCACCGTTGTTTTTACTTGGTATGGCGCTTGCAAAAATGCGGGCATTTGTAAATATGGAGCGGGAACAAAAATGGTATAAGTTTGGTATGATACTTGTACCTATAGGGTTACTATGTAAATATTTGAGCTTAAAAGAAGGAGATTTGTCGACTATGCTGCAGATGAGTGGGGCACAAGTTTTAGCGTTAGGCTATGTATGTGTGGCCGCCTTACTCTATAGGAAATGGCGTACGTCGTCTATTATTCATGCCTTTGAATGTGTTGGTAAGCTGTCTTTAACTAATTATTTAATGCAATCTATTATTTGTACAACAGTATTTTTTGGCTATGGTTTTGGGTTGTTTGGAAAATTAGGTGTCTTGAATGGGATGTTATTTGGATTAGGTATTTATTGTGTGCAGTGCATTGGCAGCGTCTTCTATTTAAAAAAATTCAAGCGTGGGCCATTTGAGCAGGCTTTACGGATATGGACGAATTGGTCGATTGATGGTCGATTAAAAGGAAAAGAACAGGGTATTAATAGTGATTAAATTTAAAACAAAGGGGATGAGAAAAATCCCCTTTGTAATAGCAGCCTCGAATATGGTTCTAGCTATATGTCCTGCTAGAGAATAGATTTTGAAGGGAATAGAGACGAATCCAGAGGGGAACGAACGATGCGAAGTTTCGCATCGCCAGAAGAGATTGCAAATATCATAGGTTTCTTAATTACAACGGATGCTTGATGGTGGAAATTAACTTCTTAAAATCATAAAGGAAATTTTAATGATCAAAGGATGAAATGAATGGAAACCGTATTGATCAAAAAAGACGTATCAAGCTATTAGGAGGATCATAGCAACAGCTCAACCTGCTCCAATAGCAGGTTGAAAACGATCACTACGTTTTAGAATTTAGGAGCCAAAGGAAAAGGTGAAGGAAATACCAGCGTTTTTATGGATGGATGGAGTATGTACTAGGTGCTTCAGAGGGTGATGATTTACTATGCCAACGTTTTGTGAATGAAGCAAATTGTATTGTAGTATCGTTGGACTATAAAAGTCGATTTCATTAAAGTGATACCTTAAAGTAAAAGGAATCTGCGTACATGAAAGTAAGCAGATTCCTTTTATATTGATTATTGTGCAATAGATTGTGCTTTATCGATAATTTCTTGTGGGATGTCGATTGTTTTTAGGTGGTTGAATTCAGTGTATGTCACAACTGATTTTGTTTTCATTGATAGTTCTTGATCTTCAACTTTCATTTTTAAATCGAAATTCATATCCAATTTATTTGTATCGAAAGTCTTTTTATCAATTTCTAGAACATAGTGTATTTTATCGATTGTTAAGTTATCAAGTGGGTTTTCTTCAAGACCCATATCTTTCATGGATTTGCTAATTTCTGAATCGATAAGTTCTTTAAATTTATCGCCTTTAGCGTCTAAAGATAAGATATATGCATTATCTGTTTGTTCGAATTTGAAATCTTTGATAAAGTTTTTAAGCTGATTTAATTGTGTCTTAGCATCTGCTGATGATGCAGTTTGTTCCATAATTGCATCAAACTGTTCGTTTGGTAACTTATACCAAGTTTTAGTTGTTTCATCCTTCATGAAAAAGCCTTGATCTTTCTTCATGTACATATCAATCGGCATTTCCGTACTTTTTTGATCTGCACTAGCCATATCTGGCATTGTCATTGAACCTGATAAATGCATAGCAATAGGATCGGTAACTACATCCATATCCATTTTCGATTTGATGGAAAACTCCATAGATTGGTCGCCTGAGCCGATTTTGGAATCTTGAGTTGTCTCCATTTTTGCACTCGTACTTTTAATGTCAGCTTGGCGTTCTATCGCTTTTTCATACACTTGCTCTAAAGTGAGTGTACTTTTATTAGTCGTGTCTTTCTTAGGGGTAGCGCTACTGTTACAGGCAGCTAGTGTCAGTGCTAGTGCTCCAACACTTAAAACTTTAAAAAATTTGTTCATTACGTTCATCTCCTATTCATTGGTAAAAAACATCATCTATTAGTATACATTACTATAATAGTAAATACCTAATGCACGTCTTGATAAATAAGTCTTCTTACTCACTATGAGTAGCAAGAAAATTAATTCATAAATAATAATAAATTCGGTGCTAGTTATTGTGAAATATTGCAACGGTGTTTTTAAATACTAAAACACGGGGATGATTTCCGCTCTAGCTGGCGCTTCGCTTTCGTACAGAGCAAAGCTCCCTAGGGGCGAGACGTCCGATGAGCCACTTGGGCAACGAATGTTTTCTGTACGAAAGCGTAGTGCTAAAGAAGCGACAGGAATAGGAGGTTAGTAACGAAGCTTTTATTTTTACCGATGCCAGACGTAATTATGCAAAGGAATAATGAATAAGGTCAGTGATTGCTATGTTTGCATAGGGAAGAGTAGGGGAGGGGTGTTCGGTTTTAAGTTGAGTCTACTTTCTATGGTGGAAAAAATATTTACAAAAAGAAAAAGCCGAAAAAATGATATCATTTTCTCGGCTTTGTTTATCAATTATAGCCCCAGATCATTGCGAATAATGTACCAATGATTGTGACAACACCTACGAATACTGAATATAAAATCGTTGTATATAACGTTTTCTTATCTTCAGATTCACCGATGTGCATGAATAATACTAATTGTACAGTTGCTTGCGCAAGAGCAGTTACTAGTAAAACGGCGAATGCCATGTTAAAAGACATATCGAATTTAATAACAGCTAAAGCTACAACAGTTAGTAACAGTGAGAAGCCGAAGCCCATCACATGTTGTTTTGGGAATAATTCCTTCATCAGCTAATCAGTCCTTTCAAGTAGACGAAGCTGAAGATGAAAATCCAAACAACGTCTAGGAAGTGCCAGTACAGTGAGAAGATAAACGCTTTGTTAGCTGTTTGTGGGTTTAAACCACGGCTAGCTACTTGGATTAAAATTGCAACGCCCCAGAAGAAACCGAATGTTACGTGAAGACCGTGCGTACCAAGTAAAGTCATTAATGCTGATAAGAATGCGCTTGTTTGAATAGTCGCACCTTCTTCAACATATGTGACAAATTCATCAATCTCAATACCTAAGAAGCCAAGACCTAATAGAAGTGTGATGATGAAAAATGCCATCATCGCTTTTTTATTGCCAATACGCATTGCGTGAACACCAAGACCAATTGTGAAACTACTAGTTAATAATAAGAAAGTTTCCCATAATACTGGTGTTAATTCGAAAATCTCAGCGCCATTTGGGCCACTACCTGTACGTGTTTGAAGTGTGAAATACACTGTAAATAGTGTGGCGAATAATACGATTTCGGCGCCAAGGAAAACCCAGAAACCGAAAATTTTCAGGCGATTTTCTTCTGTACTATATTCTAATGGAAGTGAAGAATCGATTTTCATATTATTTATCACCTCTCAAGCTTTTCTCAGTTGCCATAACTTCTTCAACTGAAATGTATCGACCATGATCTTTTTCAAATGAACGATGAATCATAAAGCCGAATACACCAATCATACTAATGATGGCTGGAATCCATAGATTAAATACAGCGAAGAATGCTGCAAGGAAGAAGAATCCGCTCATCCAGAATGGTGTGCCAGTGTTGTTAGGCATGTGAATTTTTTCAATTTTACCTGCTGTAATATCGCGACCTTCTTTTTTCGCGAACCAGAATTCATCTAAACGTGTAACAGTTGGAACTACTGCAAAGTTATATTCCGGTACTGGAGAATGAGTAGCCCATTCTAATGTACGACCATCCCAAACATCTGCTTTTTCATTACGAGGCATATGTTTCCAGCTGTAGTAAATGTTATATACGATTAACGCAAAGCCGACAGCAAGACCGATACCACCGATGAACGATAGCATGTTCAATGGACCGTAACCAGTTGACTCAGAGTAAGTGTACATACGACGAGCGTAACCATCTAAACCTAAAATGAATAGAGGGAAGAATGTTACGTTAAAGCAAATTGCGATAAACCAGAAAGCTGCTTTACCTAGTTTTTCATTTAAACGGAAACCGAACATTTTTGGCCACCAGTAGTGGTAACCTGCAAGTACACCGAATACTGTACCTGGAATTAATACATAGTGGAAGTGGGCAACTAAGAACATCGTATTATGATATTGATAGTCAGCACTTGCCATTGCAAGCATTACCCCTGTAACCCCACCAATTGTGAAGATAGGAATAAAGCCAAGAGCATAAAGCATAGGAGTTGTAAATTGAATTTTACCGTGTCTCATTGTGAGCAACCAGTTAAATATTTTAACCCCTGTCGGAACAGCGATTGCCATTGTTGTAATAGAGAATACACTGTTTACCATTACACCGTGACCCATTGTATAGAAGTGGTGGGCCCATACTAAGAATGATAGTAACGAAATAACGACCATACTCATAACCATTGATTTATAGCCGTATAAGTTTTTACGTGCAAATGTCGCAATGATTTCAGAGAAAATACCGAAAGCAGGTAGGATAACGATATAAACCTCAGGATGTCCCCAAACCCAGAATAGGTTGGCCCAAAGCATATCCATACCGCCATTTTGCATTGCAAAGAATTGTGTACCGAATTGACGGTCTAACATCATTAATGCAAGTGCTACAGTTAATACTGGGAATGCAAATACGATAATAACGTTTGTAATTAAAATTGACCAAGTGAACATTGGCATTTTCATTAATGTCATACCAGGTGCACGCATTTTAATGATTGTTGCGATGAAGTTAACACCAGTCATTAACGTACCAATCCCTGATAATTGTAAAGCTAAAGAATAGTAGTTGTTCCCAACAGATGGACTAAATTCTGTCCCAGCTAATGGGAAGTAAGCTGTCCAACCAGCGTCAGGTGAACCACCAATGATAAATGATAGGTTTAATAAACCACAACCAGCAGCAAATAACCAGAAGCTAACTGCATTTAGACGTGGGAAGGCAACGTCACGTGCACCAATTTGCAGTGGGATAACAATGTTCATTAAACCAATTACGAATGGCATAGCCATGAATAAAATCATTAATAAACCGTGTGTTGTGAAAATCTCATTATAGTGTTGTGCATCTAGAAGTCCATTATCAGGAACTGCCGTTTGTGCACGCATTAACAATGCATCGATACCGCCACGGAATAGCATCAAAAGTGCTGTAGCGATATACATAATACCGATTTTTTTATGGTCAACAGTTGATAGCCAGTTTTTGTAGAAATAGCCCCACTTTTTGAAATACGTAAGGCCAGCCACGATAACAACTGCTCCAACTACGATACTAATAGCTGCCGCTAAAATCATCGGTTCTTGCATAGGATGGAATACTTCTTCCATACTCATTGGATGCGCTCCTTTCGGGTTTAAAAATTAATGTGAATGTTTTGCTTCAGAATTTTCTTGTGAATCAGAGTGATCGCCATGGTTCATTTTACTATGATCCATGTCTCCCATTTTCATATGTTCACTATGTTCCATTGGAGCTGGTCTAAATTCTAAGTGTGTAGATGAATAGCTTGAACGACCAACGTGTTCTGCTTTTAATAGTTCATCAAATTTTTCTTTTGTTAATGGTTTTTCTTTTGCTTTTACATCAGAAGCCCATTTGTCGAAGTCTTCTTGCGTCATAGATTGTGCCTCAAATTCCATTTCAGCAAATCCGCGACCGCTAAAGTTTGAGTTACGGCCCATGAATGAACCAACCTCATCTGCGGCAAGGTGAATAGTTGTTAACATGTCACTCATCGCATATTTTTGCCCAGCTAATTGAGGAATCCAGAAACTTGTGATTGGTCCGAATGAATAAAGTTTGAACTCAATTGGACGGTCAACAGGAATATTTACATAGTTTACAGTTTCAATACCTTGCTCTGGATAGCTAAAATGCCATTTCCAGTTAGATGATGAAGCGTAAATAACAAGTGGCTCTTTATTGTCATAACCATCTGGTTGAGACTCTACAGTACTTGTTGTTCTTACAGTAACAATTGCTAAGAATGCCACTATGATAATAGGGATAACTGTCCATGTAATTTCTAGTAGATGACTACCCTCTTCGTGAGGAGGCTCATAATCGGCAGATGCTTTTGAAGCACGGTATTTTGTTAGCATAAATGCTAAAAGCACATACACGACTAGTAATATAAAGGCCATTGTAATAATGGATAAAATAATTGTGTCTGATAATGTTTTGGCATTTGGCCCTTTTGGATCAAAGATTGTTAATGGTTCACAACCAGCAAGAACTGCAAGCGCACCAAATGCAATGAACATTAAGCTTAACTTTTTCTTCATGTTTGACTCCTTTCTTAAAACGGCTATTCATAAATTTCATGTGTTTGCGTATAAATTCGAATTTATAAATAGTGGGTAATAAGGTCACCTCTTTTAGTTGTTGTACCAATCAAATAATAAGAAATACTTACAATGGCATGGTTCATTATGAAACATTGAATTTAGTATTTGATTGGTCTAGTGCAAGCGTTCGCAAAATCATAAATTTGTGTAATCGACTTTTTAGACAAAGTGTCATAATCAATCGACACAAAATGTCATTGTTTGCAAATAGGATTATACGCTCGTTTCAAAGAAAAAAAATTATTTTTTTATATTTTTAATAGTAAACCAGGGATGATTATGAACATTTTTTGAACAAAAATCGTTATTTCAATATTAGTATTTTTGCATTTAATTAAATAAACACTGTTGAAACGTTGAAAACACTGAGTTTCTTGTATTTAACCATGTAAATAGTTTTTTTTGTGAAAATATCATTTCACATTTTAGACTTCATTTTGTAATAAAATTGCCGTTATGTTGAGGTTTTGGGTGCTTTTTTGTTGCGTTTTTTAAAAAGATGAGTACGCGGGATGATGAATTATGGATATATAAGGAGAAATTTTAAATGTCAGGGATGAATGGAAAGGGGGATAATATTAATTATGTTAATATAATTACATGCTTCCATATAATGTTATTCTAATGTTTTATTCGAAAAGTAAAAATAGCAAACTAAGGATATCCTTGGTTTGCTATTTTTGGTTACAAAGACGAAAATAAATGTTCTAAGCAGAAAGAAAGTGATTTATCCTTATTTGACACAATTATGCCAAGGTAATGAAGATAAATTTAAGCTCCTAGCTTTAGCCATTTTGCTACTTGTCCATAGATAGTATTTTGAAGTTTTGGGGCTATATTATTCATCTTTAAGGCGAAGTACAATGTTTTCATTAAATTTAATGTGCATGTACGTCCACTAAAAAAGGCTTCGTTATAGCCCTGAGTCACTAAATGCATTTCAAATTTATCAAATACCTGATCGACAAATTCTATTAATGCTTCCTCGGAATAGTTACGAGCTAGTAACGCTTCAATTATATTAATTAAGCGTTCTTCCTCATCATCGACGAAGACAGTATCTTTCCATGTAACAAGTTTTAATGCATGCAAGATGTGAGGTGCATACTGTAAGTTGAATTTAGGATGTTTAATCGTCATGGCTGCTAAATCTGCACCATGTGCAATGCTATGCGCCCAGCCCTTATCATGAACATGACCTCGTGTATCTTTTTCCAATAATAAATAGCGGCCAATCTTTTGAAAGAAAGCTTGTAGACGATCATCATTTAATACCAGTAGTTCAGCATCTTTTGCAAGAATACCTGCTGCAAGTAAAGCAGAAAACGAACGTGTAAAGACACTATCTGTCAATTCTTCACCTAGCTTTAAATATAAAAATTCGTCGCTTGTAACAGTATCAAATAAATATTGTAACTGTTCGGTGCGCAGTAAATTATCGCTAAGTATATGAATAAAAGTACGATAAATTAATTTGTCACGTAATTCGGCATCTGGTGAACCAATGTGCGTTAACATTTCTTGTAACAACCAATCGCCTTTTTGTAACATAAATTCTTGTTGTGCTGAATGTGTCATAGTGGAAAATGATTGTAAAGTATTTTTGATATCCATATGTAATTCCCCCGAAGTTAAGTTAATTCTCTCTTTGAGCATTTTTTAAATGTATTCCTTGATAATCTGTAGTCTTTGTAATTACTTTTATAACAATGTACAGACATAGTAAATGCTTTTAGAGCTATGCATTTTTATTATAGCGTTTTAATGATAATTTGTGAGTTGTGAAGTTTTCTAGGGAGTATATTCACAATGGGAATTCCAGAATCAAAAGAAAGTTGATATGATAGACAAGCAATAAAAAGAGTAGACTTAAAAACGAGCTCAAAACAAAAGACATACCTATTAAAGTATGTCTCATCCTAGTTATGAAATAACGGCTGACTTTATACCGAGCGGCCATTCGGTAAATGTATTTTGATTAGTTTTTAATTCTACAAGAATATTTGCATTTATAATGGCATCGATTAGCCATTCACTATAATGAAGGTTCGGTTGAGCGTGCATTAAGATTCGTTTCATATCTTTTTTGTCGATACTTAGCAGTTTATAGTTGCATTCAATGTGTACATTTTGGGGAATAATAAAAAGTGACTCATGTTGGTGTCCAAGTGAAATGGAGCCAGGAATGTGACCTTTGATACTTATAATATGTGTAATCGCTTCTTGAGTATATATATCAATCTTAGTTCTTGTGAGTATTTCAAATTCAATCGGAGAATCCTTCAGATGGGGACCGTCCGCTGTAGATAACGAAACAACTTTAATTGATAGTGCCTCATACATAGGAGAGATGCTACTACCAAATTCACTAACTGTATCTATTAATTGCATGTATTCCACTCCTTGTGAAGAACTTTAAATTACAAAGTTGGTGCCTGTAAATAGTAATAAAAAAAGGTATTATTAATTATAATACAATTTATTACAAAATATGAAATGCTAAAGTGGATATTTTTTATTAAAAAATGAGCGGTGGATATATTTATTGGTATATTTGTGTTGGCCCTGATGTGTGGCAAACCTTTGAGGTCAAATAAGAGTAGCCTACTGGTTAAGTGTTCAGTGAATACGAAAATCAACTCCATGTTATGATTGATTATTTAATAAGAAACTAATAAGTAAAATAGAGCTAAAGAGGTGAGAAAAATGACAAAGCGAAAACGGCATGTGATCAAACATGACAATATTGTTGTTTTTCCTGGTGCTGTTCAAACATTAATACGTGAAGGACATATGTATGCGGAAAATTATCAATATGAAGAGGCTGTGGCAAGCTTTGAAAATGCATTTTCATATGAAGCTGGAGACGAAAGTGCATTAAGTACCTACGCGTATGCTTTATATGAATTAAAAGAATACGATAAAGTTAAAAATGTTTGTGAGCAATTGTTTGCTATGGGGACGACATTGTATGTAGAAGTAATGGAACTGTATGTTACAGTATGTATGCAGTTAAAGGAATACCATCAAGTAGAATCATTAATTACGACATTAATTGAAGAAAAAGTACTTCCGGAAGATCAACTTGAGAAATTTGAACGTATAAGAAGCTTGAATCAAGAGGTTGCTAAAAATCTCCAAAAAAAAGAGGATGCTAAACGATTGTTAGAAGAGCAAGAATATGAACTTTCGAAATTTAGCGCATTAACGCCAAACGAACAATCTATTCTTCTGCATCGCTTAATGGATACGAATGTACGACAATTAAAAATAGCATTGAAAGCTATTATTGAATGTCCAACAATCCATCCATTTGTTCAGAGCTTAGCATTAATTTTATTAGTGGAACAAGAAGTGTCGATTGACATTACTGTCTCAAAATTTGATGAAACAATAACTGTTAATCCTAAAAATTTAGTTCTACCAAATCAGTTGCCTCAGTATAGGGAAGTAAAAAAAATAATTGAAAATAAATTAGAGCAAGACCCATCGACGTTGGAAATGGTACAATATTTAATGGCGAAGCATGCCATTGTAACGTATCCGTTTGAATGGCAACCATTCGAAGCCGATGATATTGCTTATAGTTATATTGACTTTGTACAATCGATGCTCGGAAAAGTACAGGAAATGGATTATGACATTATTGACTTTTTGCAAATGTTGGAAAAACTTACTGAACTACATGAGGTATGAAATAAGTTGAAACTATACGCATCTATGTTATACTAAAATGGTTGTCAAAATCGTAGTTACGAATGAATTGTCTAACATTTAAACTTGATTATTTATTTGGAGGTATTTATACATGTCAGCAAAATGGGAAAAACAAGAAGGTAATATCGGTACTCTAACAATCGAAGTACCAGCTGCAGAAGTAGATGCAGCAATGGACCAAGCGTTCAAAAAAGTTGTGAAACAAATTAACGTACCAGGTTTCCGTAAAGGGAAAATGCCTCGTAAAATGTTTGAACAACGTTTTGGTATCGAATCTTTATACCAAGATGCATTAGAAATCATCGTTCCTGATTCTTATTCAAAAGCGATCGATGAAGCTGGAATTATGCCAGTTGATTACCCAGAAATTGCTGGTACAGAAAACTTCGTACACGGTAAAGATTTCACATTTACTGCTCAAGTAACAGTGAAACCAGAGCCGAAACTTGGTGAATACAAAGGTTTAGAAGTTACGAAACTTCCAGTAGAAGTTACTGATGAAGAAGTAGAAACACAAATTCAAGACCAATTAGCTCGTAAAGCAGAACTTGAAATTAAAGAAGACGAAGCTATCGTAGAAGGCGATACAGCTACTATCGACTTTGAAGGTTTCGTAGGCGAAGAAGCATTTGAAGGTGGTAAAGGTGAAGATTACCCACTAGAAATCGGTTCAGGCTCATTCATCCCTGGCTTTGAAGAGCAACTTGTAGGTGTAAAAGCTGGTGAATCTAAAGACGTAGTTGTTACTTTCCCAGAAGAATACCATGCAGCAGAATTAGCTGGTAAAGAAGCTACTTTCAAAGTAACTGTAAAAGAAGTGAAAACGAAAGTTCTTCCAGAACTAAACGACGAATTCGCTAAAGAATTAGACCCAGAAGTTGAAGGTGTCGATGCTTTACGCGCTAAAATCAAAGAGCAAACTGCTGAACAAAAACAAGCTGAATCTGATGCAACACTTCGTGATCAATTAGTTGAAAAAGCTGCTGAAAATGCAGAATTTGAAGTACCTGCTGGTATGATCAACTCTGAAACTGATCGTATGTTACAAGAATTTGGTCAACGTTTACAAATGCAAGGCATGAACTTAGACCTTTACTACCAATTCTCAGGTCAATCAGAAGAAGATTTACGTGGACAAATGAAAGAAGAAGCACAAAGCCGTGTACGTGTATCTTTAACACTTGAAGCAATTGCTGAAGCTGAAAAAATTGAAGCATCTGAAGCTGATATCGCAGCTGAATTAGAAAAAATGGCTGCTCAATTTAACATGACAAAAGAGCAAATTACTGGCGCTTTAGGCGGCACAGCAGTTCTTGAAAACGACATTAAAATTCAAAAAACAGTTGAATTTTTAGTAGAAAACGCTAAAATTACTGAATAGGATTTTTTTGTAACTGGATAAAAAATGAAAACAAGGTACGGCATTAAACCGTGCCTTGTTTTATCACATATTTTTTATTTAGAATAAGCTAGATTCCCCTTTTAGTTCAGTTAATGATAGTTTTAATATTACGACTACTTTCACCGCAAAAAGCATCCTCCAAACAGGAAATACTTTTTTGAAAAGGGGATAGGCAAAAGCCTTTACACTTCTCTAATACATAGTATTGTTTGACTTTTCACACGATGCTAAAATTTGACTTTATTCAGTAGAGATCAAATTGATGTCTCAATCCTTCCAAATGAGGAACAACGAAATACATCCTCGTCTGAATGAAGTTAAGCCTCTGGCGAATATAATAGATTTTCAACTTCTTTCAGCCATTATTTTCTGTAGCGACAGCTACAATTATGCCGAGGCATAATTAATAGAAAAAAGTTACTTGAGTATTTTTAACTTGTATCAACGGTATTTTAGTGAAGCCACAGGCCAAATATTAGTCGAGAGCCAGAAAACTTGACGGAAAGAAAGGTCTTTGATCACTAGAGGTTTCTGAAGAATCAGTCAGTTATACACAGAATTCAACCACACGCTAATGTTAAGAGCAGGAATTCATCAAGCTAATGAATGGGCGTTATTTGCAATAAATAATAATGTTTTTTGTACAATAAATGTCGAAAACTTTTTGAAATCTTGAAACATAGACGCCGTGGTGTAAATAGATGCAGACAATTTATTTGATAAAGATTCAATAATCTTGTAAGATTGTTGCTTGAATAGGGGTGAAACATATTGTTCAAATTTAATGATGAAAAAGGCAATTTAAAATGCTCATTCTGTGGAAAACCACAAGAACAGGTACGTAAACTAGTTGCAGGTCCTGGTGTTTATATTTGTGATGAATGTATCGAACTTTGTTCAGAAATCGTTGTAGAGGAACTGGGCGTTGAAGAAGAAATTGAATTTCAAGATATTCCAAAACCGAAAGAGATCTTAACGATTTTAGATGAGTATGTAATAGGGCAAGAACGTGCTAAAAAAGCTTTAGCGGTTGCGGTTTACAATCACTACAAACGCATTAATACAAATAGTAAAATTGATGATGTAGAATTAGCAAAATCGAACATTGTGTTAATCGGCCCAACTGGTAGCGGTAAAACTTTATTGGCCCAAACATTGGCGCGTATATTAAACGTTCCTTTTGCAATTGCAGATGCTACTTCTCTAACAGAAGCTGGCTATGTTGGTGAGGACGTTGAAAATATTTTATTAAAATTAATTCAATCCGCAGATTACGATATCGAGCGTGCTGAAAAAGGAATCATCTATATTGATGAAATCGATAAAGTTGCACGTAAATCCGAAAATCCATCCATTACACGTGATGTTTCTGGTGAAGGTGTGCAACAAGCTCTTCTAAAAATTTTAGAAGGTACAGTTGCTAGTGTCCCACCACAAGGTGGTCGTAAGCATCCACACCAAGAGTTTTTACAAATCGATACTACAAACATCTTATTTATTGTGGGTGGAGCATTTGATGGAATAGAATCCATTATTAAACGTCGTCAAGGTGAAAAAGTAATTGGCTTCGGTTCAGATCCAAACAAAATTGATATGGATGAAGGCTCGATTATGGCGAAGCTGATTCCAGAGGATTTATTAAAATTTGGTCTAATTCCAGAATTTATCGGTCGATTACCGGTACTTGCAAGTCTAGAACAATTAAACGAGGCTGCGCTTGTACAAATTTTAACGGAGCCTAAAAATGCACTAGCTAAGCAATATCAAAAAATGCTTGAACTAGATGGTGTTGAGCTTGAGTTTGATGAAGGTGCTCTTTCTGAAATTGCAAAAGAAGCAATAGAACGGAAAACGGGTGCACGTGGTCTTCGTTCAATTATTGAGTCAACAATGCTTGATGTAATGTACGAACTACCTTCACGTGAAGATGTGAAAAAATGTATCATTACGGCAAAAACAATTACGGATAAAGAAAAACCGAAATTGCTTCTTGAAGATGGCACTGAACTCGATGAAGGTAGCGACACAAAAACTTCAGCATAACGAACAGACACTAATGTCTATTGTTATGAGATAAAGAGTAATTTAGCTGACTTCGATTGTGCAATATTCGCACATATCGACAGTCAGCTTTTTATTCATTCATACATAAAGCCACTGTAATTAGATGAAATTTTTGGCTCAATTGATTAACTAGTGTGAATTAGCTTTTTAGACGCATACTAGTAGCGTGGGAGTGAATAAGAAAATTATGACGGAGGTGAATACCCGCATGGTGACAATACAAAAAACAACAAGTGTACCATTATTGCCTTTACGTGGACTTTTAGTATACCCGTCGATGGTGTTACATATTGATGTGGGTAGAAATCGTTCTGTAGCGGCGCTAGAACAAGCGATGCTAGAGGACCAATTGATATTATTGGTAACACAAAAAGAAGTACATGATGAACAGCCTGATGAGCAAGATTTGTATACAGTTGGTACGATGGCATATGTCAAACAGATGCTAAAATTACCAAATGGAACTCTGCGTATTTTAGTGGAAGGTGTGGCGCGAGCAACATGGTCTAACTATCGGGCGTTAGAAAAATATACGATTGTTGACATCGATGTTAAGGAAGAAACAAACGGTATAGATGTTGAAACACAGGCTTTAATGCGTACGTTGTTAACGTATTTCGAGAGATACGCGAAAGGCTCCAATAAAATTACATCTGAAACCATCAGTACTGTGGCAGACATTGAAGAGCCAGGTCGTTTAGCAGACATTATTGCATCGCATTTACCCTTTAAGATTGCAGATAAACAAGAAGTATTAGAGATGCTCAATGTAAAGAAGCGTTTAGATCATTTAATTATTCGTTTACATGACGAGCAAGAAGTACTTGATCTTGAAAAGAAAATTAATACAAAAGTTAAGCAATCCATGGAGCGTACACAAAAGGAATATTATTTACGTGAACAAATGAAAGCTATTCAAACTGAGCTAGGAGATCGCGAAGGAAAGACTGGCGAAGTAGCTGAATTACGTAAACGTATTGACGAAACAGGAATGCCAGAATCAACGAAAGAAGTAGTGCTTAAAGAGTTAGATCGCTACGAGAAGCTACCATCGGCTAGTGCAGAGAGTGGCGTCATCCGAAACTATATTGATTGGATTATTTCATTGCCATGGACGAATGCGACTGAAGATCGCATGAATATCGAACATGCGGAGAATATTTTAAATCGTGATCATGACGGGTTAGAAAAAGTAAAAGAACGTATATTAGAATATTTAGCTGTACGTCAGCTGAAAAAATCGTTACGTGGACCAATATTATGTTTGGCTGGCCCTCCAGGAGTAGGTAAAACATCATTAGCCCGATCTATTGCAGAAAGCTTGGATCGCAAATTTATCCGTATTTCATTAGGTGGGGTACGAGACGAATCGGAAATTCGTGGTCATCGTCGTACGTATGTTGGGGCAATGCCAGGTCGTATTATCCAAGGGATGAAAAAGGCAGGAACTATTAATCCTGTATTCCTGCTAGATGAAATTGATAAAATGTCTAATGACTTCAGGGGAGATCCGGCAGCAGCAATGCTTGAAGTTTTAGATCCGGCTCAAAATAATACATTTAGTGATCATTACATCGAAGAACCTTATGATTTATCAAATGTATTATTTATAGCAACTGCCAATGATTTAAGTACAATTCCTGGGCCGTTACTAGATCGTATGGAAGTAATCTCAATTGCTGGTTATACAGAAATTGAAAAAGAGCAAATTACGAAAAATCACTTAATACCGAAACAGTTAAAAGAGCATGGCTTGAAAAAAACACAAGTTATTATGAAAGACGAAGCAGTAGTGGATATTATCCGTTATTATACTCGTGAAGCAGGTGTTCGCGGACTAGAGCGTCAAGTCGCAACCCTCTGTCGTAAAATCGCTAAGATCATCGTTTCTGGTGAGAAAAAACGAGTAACAGTGAGCTCGAAAACGTTAGAGGATTTACTCGGTAAACATCGTTTCCGATATGGACAAGCGGAAGAGGAAAATCAAATCGGTGTAGCTACTGGGCTTGCTTATACAACTGTGGGTGGTGATACATTACAAATTGAGGTATCATTAACACCTGGTAAAGGAAAATTGCAGTTAACTGGGAAGCTCGGCGATGTCATGAAGGAATCTGCTCAAACAGCTTTATCGTATGTCCGTACAAAAATGGAAGATCTAAAAGTGGATGCAGAGTATTTTGAAACACATGATATTCATATTCATGTTCCAGAAGGAGCTGTGCCGAAAGATGGACCTTCCGCAGGTATTACTATGGCAACTGCGATTGTTTCTGCAATTTTACACCGTCCTATACGCCGTGAAGTCGGTATGACAGGTGAAATCACATTACGCGGACGTGTACTGCCAATAGGTGGCTTAAAGGAAAAAACACTCAGTGCGCATCGAGCGGGTTTAACGACAATTATTTGCCCGAAAGATAATGAGCGAGATATTGAGGATATTCCCGAAAGTGTACGCGAACAACTAACATTTAAACTAGTGTCATCGGCTGATGAAGTGTTAGCCCATGCACTGGACGGAGGTTTTTAAGAAAATGAAAGTCCATAACGTAGAAATGGTCATAAGTGCTGTAAGACCAGACCAATATCCAGAAGATGGACTGCCAGAATTTGCACTAGCCGGTCGTTCAAATGTGGGGAAATCCTCCTTTATTAACCGAATGATCGGTCGTAAGGCTTTAGCACGTATTTCTTCTAAGCCCGGAAAAACACAAACGCTTAATTTTTACAAAATTGAAGAACAATTATTTTTTGTAGATGTTCCGGGCTATGGTTATGCAAAGGTTTCAAAAACTGAGCGTGAAGCATGGGGAAAAATGATTGAGCGTTACATCACTGGACGCAATGAATTAAAGGCAGTCGTACAAATTGTTGATTTACGTCATCCCCCTACAGCTGATGACCGCATGATGTATGATTTTTTAAAGCATTACAATATTCCTTGTATTGTTATTGCAACAAAAGCAGATAAAATTCCAAAAGGTAAATGGGATAAGCATAAAAAAATCGTGAAAGAAACGCTAGATATGGAAAAAAATGATCCTCTTATTGTCTTTTCTTCAGAAAAAGGAATTGGCTTTGAAGAAGCATGGCGTACGATCGAAAATAAAATGTAATAAAAAAACATCTATTGAGTCTATTATTTAGGACAGTAGATGTTTTTTTATTAAAAATTGGGGGAATCGCTTGATGAAATGAACAACTGACCGATAAATTAGATAGGAGGTGGACTAAATGGATATTGCAGCTTTATCAATGGCAATGAATCAAGCAACTTTAATGCAAAATGTATCTCTAGCTGTAACGAAACAGGCAATGGAGATGCAACAGCAAAATACAGAGCAATTAGTTGAAATGTTAGATGCTCCACATCCGACAGCCGGACATACAATTGACATTCAAGTATGATGAAGCAAAGGTAGCTTGAAATTGGAAGCTACCTCTATCTTTATGTCTAATGGTAGATTTAAAAAGTAAGTAAAAGCACTAAAATGTAACTTTTTGAATAGGAAAAACTACCAATAATACGATATACTATATATTAATAACAATTTTTTAGGAGGTCGGGATTTGTTGAAGAAGATTCCATACATACTAATGATTGTGTTACTAACGGTTCTCGGATATTCATCAAATAATACAGCTCATGCTGCCCAAATGGTGACTGGAACCTTTGTTGATGTAACATTTTCAGAATATGCAAATTCTAACGGAGTAATAGAAAAAAAGCTTAGTAAAATTACTTTGCAAAACGAAAGCGGTCGTCAAGTTACATACAATATAAATGATAATGCCCGCCTGTATATTAATAATACAGTGACAACAATCGAAGGCTTTAAGATGGGAATGCAAGTAGAAGCGGAAATTTCTCTTCGTAGTGTTGTTGAGCTGCGAGGTACTTCTAATTCTACAAGTGAAACAGAATCTCCAACAGTTACACAAAATACAAAAACACTTGCTGGAGTAGTGACAAGTATTGATCCAAATGGACTATTCATTATGCTGAAACCAGATATAGGGGAGGAAACAACTTACTATATAAATAAAGATACCGATTATCATAAAAACTCCTCAGCTGTCGATATTAGCGCTTTGTATGTGGGAGATCGTGTTAAGCTTAGCCTTAAAAATCGAAACACTTCCATTGTCACAAAAATAGAAATTAGTGAGACAGGTACATTAGTTGAAAACCTATATAAAGGTGAGATACAGGCTGTTAATGCCAATACAAATAAATTAACTGTCAAAAACCAACATGCTTTTATAAATTGGCAGTTTGGCTCTGACACAACAACGGCTTTATCAACAATGAATTTTTCATCGAAGGTTCCGATATATGTTGGCAATACAAATATTGAAAAAGGTCAGTTGAAAAATTACATTGGCAGTCAAGCATATTATGCAACAGTTAAACAATTTGGCAAAGAAGTGATTGAAAAGATTGTTGTGTTGAAAAACAATGAGCGAACGTACTATGAGCCTATGCTTTCTGTAGATACTAAATATCAATTATTTAAACTTAAATCTGCCGGTACATTATACTTCCATGATGGAACGATTTTAATTAGAAATGGTCGTTTAATTGAACCTACTGGCTTACTAGCGTATGGTACAGCCTTTGTAATTTCGGACGGTGCTGCACGTGATCATTATGCCCAAGTTGTTCAAGTAACAAGTGATAGCTTTATGTCACCAAACTTATCAGGTCATGAATTATATTATGGACGTTTATCACAAGCAGATGGCTATTTAATCGAAATTGATGATGCGATGAAGATTGAGTCAAATGTCTTCAAGAAAACGGAGCGAACTGTACTATCTGTTAGTAATTCAACAAAAGCCATGGTAGATAATGGTAACAAAATATATAGTGTCATTCCTGATATTGAGCTTCATTTATTTGAAGGCGAATATGGCTACTTCTATGTAAAGGATGGTCATGTACAGGCCCTTCATATGCTTAATAAAGCGAAGCCTGTTGCACCATTAATGTTAACTGGTAAACTACAATCAGTTAAATCGAAATACCCAGCAGTAATTAATGTGAAGAGCGTTAGTCAATGGCAAAATGGTCGCTGGTATGAAGCTGGTGAAATGGTTGATATGAATATTGATCAAGCTACAATTATTAAAGCTGGTAAAGTTATTCAAGCATCTGATTTAAAACCTTCTGATCGTTTAGTAGTATTATCAGATCGTTTTGTCAAAGCGCATTTAATATTAGTTGATTAATTAATTTAGAAGTCTGTGAGTCTTTTGCGAGTTTACGTTAGCACTGCGCTTTCGCACAAAAAACATTTGCCGCTACCGCTATGCTATCGCGCAAAAGACTTTTGTTGCTGACGCTGCGCTTTTGTATAAAAAACAATTGCCGCTGTCGCTACACTAACATCTGCAGGCCTAAGTACAAAGCCAATTCCGGACGCAATTATGCTGAGGCACAATTGACCTTGAATTTTTCAGGTGTGTTGAAAAAGCAGATAAGAATGATAAATCGACACACCTGATTATTTTGTAAAGTGGAAGAAATTTATTGACAGCTCCAGATGCGGATATGTATGGAATGAAAGTGAGGGACAAAAAAGAATGCGAAAACATTTATCTAAAATAATGTTAGTGGTTCTTGCTGTATTTATTATTGGAATTACTATCCCAGAAAATGCATCAGCTGTTTCATTAGAAACAACAGGTGCTGTAAAAAATGAATATACATATGAGGAAGCTGTTTTCATTACAGGAACACCCATTATATTTAAAGGTACTAGTAAAGACATTAAAATTACACAAAAAGAATCTAAAGGAAAGTTAACCGAAACACATAGTCTAAAGCTAACAGCAAGTAATGGTGCTACATTGACACGAAATATGACCTATGAATCTGATGTCGTAGATTATGCTACGATTGGTCAAAAAACATCGAATGGTGTAGTGAAAAAGTATACTGAGAAAATTGTTGTTGGGAAAATAACATATACATTGGTAGATTACCAATTTTCACAAGGGACTGTAGCGGACAATCGTGCAGCCTCTGATTATTACTCAGGTAATGTGATTTCAAGAAAAACATATGCCTTTCAAACTGGAACTGGAAAAAATGCAGTTCAAAATACAGTAACAATTGACACTGATAGTCGTCATGCCGGCTATGAAAACTTCTGGGGAGCGACAGAAACACAAATTACAGAAGCTGTTTATAAATATAGCGACGGTAAGACTAGCCATGTGAAAAACCGTTTATCGACAAGCAAATCACGTGTACTAAACTATGAAGAAAACCTAGGCAGTTTAGGTAGCTTTGATGGTGGATATGCGGTAGTAAGTGAAAAAGATGTTATTTCTGAATATACGTTTGATTTATATTCTGGGCAAAAAGGTACTCTTGATTTAGATAAAGAATATATGCCGACAATAGAGCGTTTAATCATTCCTAAGTTCCGTGATTTATCAAAGCATTATGCAAAAGGAGCTATTGAAAAATTATACTCTTTAGGTATTTACTCTGATGCCAGTAACTTCTTCTCACCAAATACCCCTATGAAGCGAATTGACTTTACAACGGCAATTGGTAAGGCAGTTGACTTACGTGTTATGGAAGAACCGAAAACGAAAAAATCGACATCAGCTACTAGTATTTTTAAAGATGTTAAACGTACGGTGAAAGATTATGCCTATATTGAGTCTGCGTATAAAAAAGGAATTATTAAGGGTGTAACGCCAGAGTACTTCAAACCTGATAATCAAATTACTCGAGCTCAAGCCGCTACGATTTTTGTACGTGCATTAGGGCTAGAAAATAAGGCGCCGGATCCAGGCTATATGACGAAATTTAAAGATGATGCGCAAATTCCGAATTATTCAAAAGACGGTATATACATTGCGAATGAGTTAGGATTAATGACTGGTGACCCTATAACAGGTCGATTTAATCCAGATCAACCATTAACACGAGCACAAGCATCCGTAGTATTAGAACGTTTCTTGAATTATTTGGAAAGCGATTTAAAACAAAACTATCGAGATGACATATTGTTCTTTAATTAACGAAAGGGCTGAAAAATAAATGACCTATGCTAAAAAAGCATTTCTATCTCTGCTTTGTTTCGTGCTAATTTTGGTGACAGCAGCTCCAGCTGTGACCCAAGCCGCTACGACAATTAATGATGTCCCAACAAATAACGGTAAATACAAAGCTATTTCATGGGCAGTCGATAATGATCTACTCTCATTAAATAGCGCTAATAACTTTTTACCTAATGAGCAAATAACTGATCGAGAGCTTGTAGTAATGTTTGCGAAGCTCGATAAGAACTATGCATTAACATATAACGAAAGTGTCGCATATAACTTTTACAGCGAGTTTTACTTACCGTTCAATGGTACTTACACAACAGCAAATCGTTCGAAAGCTGTTACACGAGGACAATTTGCGCGTATATATGCTGCCTTTAAAGGTTTAGATTTAGATGAGCCTCAGGCGGTTCAATATTTATACACAAATGATATTTCAACAGGAAGCACTGGTAAAAAGACATTTGCCGATTTCGAACCTTCTACAAAGCTGACTCGTGGAGATATTGCTGAATTTTTATATCGCAGTGTACAAAACGGCAACTTTGCTGTACTAGGATTAAAACGCGCAGCAGCAGGTCGTGATAATGATAAAATCACATTACCTCCAGGCTTCATGGGCTCAAACAACGCAGAATTTGAAGAGCCAAAAGATAATTCTAATGATTTTACTGGACCAGAGTATGTGAATAATGCTCTTCAAAGTATTGATGTAGAAAAACCAGATTTAATTGCAAATGATCAAGATTCAACGCTCATTACTGTATCTTTAAAAGCTTGTAATGGTGATCCAATACCTGATGATAAATCTTATACATTCCGTGTAACTTCGTCATATGGAGCAAAAATCGTTGACACATCTGGTGAAGCTGTTCGAAATGTACAATCAGATGGCTCTACTGTCTCTGCAATTGTTATAGCACCAAAATTAACAAAATCTGTACGTGATACAATTACATTTGAGCTTATTAACAACACAGATCCTGGTATGAAATGTCTTGTAGGTGAGAAATTGAATGCACATGTACGTTACTCACCTCAGCCAGAAATGCGCATTGATTACCAAGTGTATGATCCAGCAAATACGGATGATAATAATGGAAATGTCACACCTCCATATGTACCGTATGAAAAATTACCAACGTTCTTTACTGAAAACATTATTAACGTTCATTGGATTAATCCAGAAGAAAAGCTATTTAGTATTGGACAGCAAACGAATGTAACGAATAGTTTAGGAAATGTGGAAAATAAATATTTACAATATGGTGGCAGTGATAAAAATTACCCTGCATTAGGCTATGAAAATGCCATCTTACAGTTTGAGAATTATAATATTTCAGTTTGGCTATTCGAAACAATTATTCAAAAACGCTTGAAGGATTCCATTAGTGATAAAGTTGAAATCATGTATATGATTTCAGATGATGGACGTCCTATTTACCGTATTCAAGGAATCGATGATGCGATTGCCTCACAGGTTGAGAATATTAATCCAGTCGGTTCTATTATTCAACTTATGGGCTATATGCCAGACGAAAAACAGCTGACGCTCGAGCATTATGATAGTGTTATGAAAATTTACGCAATTCTTACAAACTTAAGTAACTATGATCGAACAGTATTATTAAAATACCAAGGTGGTAAATTACTCGGTCAAGTAGAAGCCTATAAAAAACGAGTGGAAGCATTAAAGGAAAGTGCAGATGCGGCATCAAGACCATCGGGTAAAGATCGTTATACTAAGGTTATGGTTACATTAGTAAGACCGGGTGGAGAAATTATTACTGACTATCAAGGAACAGTGAAAATTAAATTTGATGGTGTTGAGAAGACAGCTTCATTTGTGACAAATACTTCGGATTATTTAAATCACACAGGAAGCCCAGGGACAGCTGTAGCGTACTTTGATTCGGTTATTTATGGAAAATCAAAAGCTGAAGCAACATTAGTTAATAAAATAGATCCTCGTTATGCAACAATATTGAAGGATTTTAAAGATAAAACAATAGTAAAGGAAATTTTCACAAATCCTTACTTTAGTAAAAATTCTTGTTCTTTAGCAACAGAAGTTGCTTACGTAGTCGATTACTCTGCTTCCATGAAAGCTTCTGACCAAACAAATTATCGTGGTAAGAAGATGATGGAAGTAATCAATCAAATTAAGGCTAAAAATAATATTGTTATTGAAACAAATACAAAAGCTACTGTTCTTGGAGAGGGCACTACAGACAATGTCTTGAAAAAAGATCTATATAAAGCATCAAAAGAGAAGGGTGCTACAGATATTTTTGCAGGTATAGATCTCGCTCTGTCTAAATTCTCAAATGACTCGAAAACTTCAAAAGCTATAATTGTTGTTTCAGACGGTAAAACAAGTAAATCTAAAATGACAAAAGTGCTGAACGATGCGAAAAATAAAGGGGTTAAAGTTTACACTGTAAGTATCGGTAAAAAATCACAAGTTAATGATGCCATTTTAATGCAACTGGCTACTGAAACTGGTGGTACTTATTACCACGCTAATGATAACTTACAATTACATCAAGTTTTCCAAAAAATTATTGATGCAATTTTATGTAAAACTTCGCCTTCAAGTTGCGTGAATCCTGAAGATTTATTTGAAGAAGCGACAGTCACTCTACGCAAAGGCAATATTACGATGAATGCAAAAATTGATGGTAATTGCTCAAATGTTGCAAAGATTAATGTACGTTTCCCTTCTTTAAGTGGAGATGTGCAATTTGAATTGACAAAGCGTAGTGATAATGTCTACATGCTAACAAAAACAGTGCAAACAATGCAGGACTTCAAAGTTAATAATGAGATTGAATTCGTAGCATATGATAAAGACGGTAAAATTATAGCTACTAAAACTGTGACAATCACAAGTTAATAGATAAAAGGTAAGCTGAACTAATTTTAACAATTAGTTCAGTTTTTTTATGACATCTTTATGCGGTTGATTTCCATTCCGACTAGGCGCTTTGCTTTCGCTACAGAAAACATTTGTTGCTACCCTATAATCTGTTTGGAAGAAATGGATGGATCACTTTAAAGCTGTCACAAATATTTACAGAATTATTTTGATTGGTCTCGTTACTTAGCAAGGAATATGAGAACACTATATTGAATAAGTAACAAAGGTGATCATTTCTAGTATTGAAATTCATACTCGTATTTTTGGGGGGATTAATTTGGTTAAGGACTCGTGGTTTACGGTTCAGGAAATCGATAATAAAACATTCGCAATTAGTGAATATGGACATTGGGAAAAGGTGCATTCATTTCTATTAGTCGGCAATGAAAAAGCAGTTCTTATTGATACTGGTCTTGGAATTGATAATATTAAACGTATAACGGATCAATTGACTGATTTGCCGATTGATGTTTTAACAACTCATGTGCATGTCGATCATATTGGAAGCCATGGAGAATTCGAAAATGTTTATGTTCATGAAGCTGACTCAGATTGGTTAACGAATGGTATTACAGGATTGACGATAGAACAAATAAGAACAGATATTAGTAGAGATATAACAATTCCAACTCCAAAAACCTTTAATCCAGAAACGTATAAACCATATCAAGGAACACCAACTGGCTTATTACAGGATGGTGATGTGATTGAGATAGGAAATAGACAATTAATTATTCATCATACACCTGGGCATTCTCCAGGTCATATATGTGTTTTTGACAAAACAAACGGATATTTGTTTACTGGTGATTTACTATATGATGAAACACCTATTTATGCTTATTATCCTTCGACTAACCCTCTTGATTTAATTGATTCCTGGGAAAAGATATCAAAGATCCCATATGTCACGAAAGTTTATGGTTCACATAATACATTAGGTCTTGAACCAAGTATTCTACAAGAACTCATAAACGCAGTTAAGGAACTTAAAGAAAAGGATCTAGTAAAGTTCGGAACAGGGATTCATAAATTTAAAGGGTTTAGTGTACAGTTTTAATTTTATCTTCAACGAAAAATGGGATTATAGCTACCTATAACGATATTCGTTTTAAGAGAACAATAGTATAAAGAAAGTAAAAAAAGCCTTGTTAAAAAATTACTTAACAAAGCCTATTTTTTATACTTGTCCAAATCTGGTTCAATTCATTTCAATGCTTTAATGTGTAACTAATTAGTATATTCTCTTTGTTGAAACCTGCTTTAAAGTATACATGATTCGCTCTGTAGTTGTTATTGATTACACACAATCTGATCTCATTTATATTCTCATAGTTAAAAATCTCCTGAAGAACTTCTTTTAATAGTTTTGTCCCTAGACCTTGATTTTGAAATTTTGGAGAAATCGCAATATATTCAAGACTAGCTTCTTCAAAAACTGTATCTATTTCAAAATAAGCATAACCTTGTATCTCCGAATTTTCATTTTTTAAAACTAACAATTGGTTATGCTTACTTCTACGAGAAACAATGGTTTGTGCGTCATAATATGTATTTGGAAAAGCCTCATTATGTAATTGTGCAAATTGTTCTCTATCATTTAATGTAAAAGGTACTAAAAACTTATCATGTAAAATTGGTAAATCGCTTTTTGAAATTTTTAAAATTAGGTGTTCGCCCGTATTTTTTGCACCTAAGCTTTCTAAAAACTTTTGTTGAATCAAATTTAATTTATTTATGAAAAAGTAAAATGTATTTATATTAAAAAATGTTTGAACGAGAACATCCCATAATTTTTTTAATTCAGTTACATTAATTGTTGCCGAATATGGCCCCCAGACTTCTGCTGAATGTTCATCTATATCTAAACCAAAAGCTGCAATCATTTCATTTTGCTCGTTACGCATAATCACAAATGACAGATGATCATCCGCTACAATAAAGTTTTCATTTATATCATTAATAATTTCATTAACGTTAAAACCAACATAGCCACTATGAGAAGTTCTTTCTTTATTTAACTTTGAAATGAAACCCCCGATATCTTCAATATCACTAACCTTTGCTAACTCAATAAACATTGTCCACTCTCCTAACTCCTCTTTTTCTCAATAATACAATAAATGGAATTTCTTCACTATAATTCTTATGAAATAATAAACATAGATTTCACTCATAATTGATCAAAAGCCTTTAAAACATATGTATTGTGTTAAATTTAATGAATTTGGGAATGTTACACCTAAAGATATTTTAAGGTGGAGACAAATGAATAGAACTTTTTCTTTTTTCTTAGTTTCGTTTTGTACATTTTTTTTAATTACATTACATGTATCTGCCAATGATAAACCGAGTCCTTATGAAGAAATATATCCCGAAATAGGATATAAATCGCTGGAAGAAGCAATCGATGATTTTGAACAACACTTTAACAAAAAATTAAAGCTACCACTTAGAGTACCTCCTATAAGCTTTACACATCATTTTGGACGATTCTCCGATTTAAAGTATGAAGGTAATGACGCATTTGAAGTGAAATTTATCAATGACCAATTATCCGAAAATCACTATAAAATTGATATTCGTCCATTTAAGTATAAATTGCCTCTAAGAGAGAAATATGTAGTGAATACTTTTGAATTAAAAAATGGGAATGTAGCCACGTATATGACTATTTCAGGTTTTAATGTCCTCGTTTTTGAGAGAGACAATTTGCAGTATATGCTAAGTATAGATAAGCGAGTTTCAAATAAAGTAACTCCTGAGACTTTAGTAGACATAGCCAATTCTATTGATTATTAAATGGATCAAAAATTTTAATGTGACTCGAGAACAAGAGTATAGAAAAGTAAAAATAGCCTTGTTAAAGATAAACAGAGGTTATTTTTTTATATCTTAAAATAAATTTTATTTAAACTGTCCAAATGTAGTTCGACTCTATTAGGATTTTAAAACGTATATCATGTGAAGTAAGTTGATTGAAGTGGAGACTGGGCGACTCCTTGGGGATCAGCGATAGAGGAACGAAGTCTAAAACCATCACATCCTGTGATAACGCCTTCGTGACCAACCTCGTGTTGGCCCGAGACCCTGCAGCTCATCGGACGCACCCAGGAAGCTTTGCTCGTGCGAAAGCGAAGCGGCAGCAATAAATGTTTTTTCTGTGCAAAAGCGAAGCGACAGCAATAAAGCGCCCAGTCGCAACGGAAATCAACCACACGTTTTGATAATGAGCTATTAAAGAAATGTTCTGGAAAACATTAAATTTGAAACAGGAAGTATAATTTGTTACACTTAGTTTATAATAATTCTAATGTAGGTAACGAATTTCAGTTCTTCATGACATGTTCACAAATTATTGATGAACTCTTGTCGAACTGTGCTATAATGAGATTTGTTAATTAGAACGTGAGAGGTGTTATTCATGCATACCATCGTAGTAGGCTTGAATTATAAAA
Organism: Lysinibacillus sp. CNPSo 3705; assembly: GCF_028674935.1. Taxonomy (NCBI): domain Bacteria; kingdom Bacillati; phylum Bacillota; class Bacilli; order Caryophanales; family Bacillaceae; genus Lysinibacillus; species Lysinibacillus sp. CNPSo 3705. The sequence continues at coordinate 141,649 of NZ_JAQZSD010000008.1, forward strand.
CGGCGCCAGTTGAAATTCGTGAAAAGTTATCATTCATAGAGAGTGAACTACCACAGGCAATGGAAGCGCTGCAGAAGCAAAAAAGTATATTAGAAAATGTTATTGTTTCGACATGTAACCGCACAGAAATATATGCAGTAGTTGATCAATTGCATACCGGACGTCATTATGTGAAACAATTTTTAGCAAATTGGTTCGACATACCTGTGGAGACATTTTCTTCGTATTTAACAATTCGTGAAGAAGATGAGGCAATCGAACATTTATTTAAAGTGACTGCTGGAATTGATTCGATGGTACTTGGCGAAACTCAAATTTTAGGACAAGTACGAAAAAGCTTCTTAAATGGACAAGAGATTGGAACAACAGGTACGGTATACAATCAGCTATTTAAACAAGCGGTGACATTTGCGAAGCGTGCACATAATGAAACGGCTATCGGTGAAAACGCGGTATCTGTCTCTTATGCAGCAGTGGAATTAGCGAAAAAAATATTCGGATCTTTACAACGGAAACATGTAGCAATTTTAGGTGCAGGGAAAATGGGGGAACTTGCTATTGAGAACCTTTACGGTAGCGGTGTAGGAAAAGTAACCGTTATTAACCGTACGTTCGAAAAAGCAGAAAGCCTAGCAGCTAAATTTGACGGTGAAGCAAAATCTATGAAGGAATTACAATGTTCGTTATTAGAAGCGGATATTTTAATTACGTCTACAGGTGCAACAGATTATGTTATTGACTATGAATTGATGCAATTTGTTGAACGTTTGCGTAAAGGTAAACCATTATTTATGGTAGATATTGCAGTTCCGCGTGATATTGATCCACGTGTTGGAGATTTACCAAATGTATTCTTATATGATATAGATGATTTACAAGGCATCGTCGAAGCAAACTTAGCTGAACGTGAACGTGCTGCGGCTGATATATCTGTAATGATTGGCAAAGAGGTTGTACAATTTAAAGATTGGGTTGCGACTCTTGGCGTTGTCCCTGTCATCTCGGCTTTACGCAAAAAAGCGAATCATATTCAAGAAGAGACAATGATTAGTATCGAAAATAAAATGCCGGATTTAACGGATCGAGAACGTAAAATTTTAAGTAAGCATACAAAATCTATTATTAATCAATTGTTAAAAGAACCAATTCTACAAGCTAAGGAAATGGCAAATTCACCAAAAGCAAATGAACAGTTACGTTTATTCCAACAAATTTTCGGTATTGAGGATGCTGTGGAAGCTGAAGTTACTGTGATGACAGAACAAGAGCTTGAACGCAAAAAACGCGTACAGTCGTCACAAACTTCCACTGAACCAAAGTATTCTTTCTAAAGATAACTATGTGTTCGGGGTGTAACTTTAGAATTATTAGTTGTTCCTTCGAATTTTTCGCGTGAACGAGATTTTCTACTGATATTAAATGAGGCGTTTTCGTATCTGTATGGTAAACTAAGGATACGAAAACGTTTTTTTCTAGGCTAAAGTACATTACTTTAGCACTCTCAACATAAAGAAGGGATGTCTATTGGCTGATTTGACAATGACAAGGCTCTATGAAGTAATGATCGTCTTGTATGGGATCAGTCTAGTATGTTACTTTACTGATTACTTTTATAAGCAAATAAAAGCAAGGCGAATTGCTTTTTGGCTTGTTTCATTCGTATGGGTAATTCAAAGTGCCATTATATTATTAACTTTTGTGGAATCGAAGCGTTTTCCGATTTTATCGTTGTCAGAAGGGATTCTCTTTTATTCCTGGTTGCTCGTGACATTATCAATTATTTTGCACTGTATTGCACGGGTTGATCTACCGGTGTTTATTATTAATATACTAGGATTTTTATTCGCTAGTATCTTTACTTTTATGCCGAAACGATCAACAGGAGTAGTTAGTGATACTTTAATTTCGGAATTGCTTTTTATTCATATATCATTTGCAATATTATCGTATGCAATGTTTTCGTTAACATTTGTTTTTGCGATATTGTATTTAGTATTATATCGTTTGCTAAAAAAGAAAAAATGGTCACATTTATGGACAAGGTTACCATCACTACAGCAGACAAGTAACTGGATGAATGTATCATTTTTCATTGCTATTCCAGTGCTTTTTGTAAGTTTAGTTTTAGGGTTTGAATGGGCACTACTAACGCTAGAAAGTTTTTCAATTTTTGATGCGAAGATTATTGGGTCCTTTATTATTTTAATTTTGTATTGCTTTATATTGTATGCGAATCGTAAAAGTAAGCTGACAGGGACAACTTATGCGTGGGTACATATATACGCTTACCTATTAGTTGTTGTTAACTTCTTTTTAGGAAGTAGTTTATCACGATTCCATTTATGGTATTAGAAGAGAGGTTGGAGACTGTTGAGAAAAATTATTGTAGGTTCTAGGAGAAGTAAGCTAGCTTTAACTCAAACAAATTGGTTTATCAATGAGTTAAAAGCTGCTGGTGTACCATTTGAATTTGAAGTGAAGGAAATTGTGACGAAAGGTGATCAAATTTTAGATGTGCAGCTATCTAAAGTAGGTGGTAAAGGGCTTTTCGTAAAAGAAATTGAACAAGCACTTTATGACAAAGAAATTGACTTTGCTGTTCATTCTATGAAGGATATGCCTGCAGTACTGCCTGAAGGATTAGTAATTGGCTGTATTCCACCACGTGAAGATGCGCGTGATGCATTTATTTCAAAAGGACATGTGAAATTTGCCGATCTTCCAGCAGGAGCTGTTGTTGGGACAAGCTCTCTTCGTCGTAGTGCTCAACTTTTAACAGTCCGTCCGGATATAGAAATTAAATGGATTCGTGGAAATGTGGATACACGTTTAGCTAAACTTGAAACGGATGAATACGATGCTATTATTTTAGCAGCAGCTGGACTAAAACGCCTTGGCTGGAGCGATGATGTAGTTACTGAGTTTTTACCTGTTGAAGATTGTCTACCAGCAGTAGCACAGGGCTCTCTAGGTATTGAATGTCGTGGAGACGATACGGAGCTATTAACAGAATTAGGTAAGTTAACAGATAGCATTACATGGCAAGAAGCGCATGCAGAACGTGCTTTCCTAGCTGCTATGGATGGAGGCTGTCAAGTACCTATCGCAGGATACGCAAAGTCTAATGGGGAAGAAATTACATTAACTGGACTTGTTGCTGCCCCAGATGCTTCAGTTGTTTATAAGGAAACGGTTGTGGGCACTGATGCGGAAGCAGTTGGAAAAGAGCTTGCTGATATTTTAACGAAGCAAGGTGCTTTTGATTTAATTCAACGAGTAAAGGCAGAGCAAGATGCAAAATAATTTACCTTTAGAAGGTAAAACTATTATTTTGACAGGTACATCTAAAACGACAACAATAATAGATGATATTACAGCTTTAGGTGGCCAAGCAGTAATTGCCCCATTGATTGAAACTTGCGAGCTGATCAATAGAAATGATGATATGCAACTAGAGTTAGCGCGTCAATTTGAATGGCTCATTTTTACGAGTCAAAATGCTGTAGAAGCTTTTGCTAGTAAGATGCGCCGATTTAGCGTAAATGCAGCGCATTTTCCAGGGAAAATTGCTTCAATTGGTACTAAAACTACTACAGCCCTAGAACAGCTAGGATTCCATGTGAGTTTTATGCCTACTATATTTAGTGCAGATGTATTTGTTCAAGAATTTCCTAGTGTAGCAGGTAGCAATCCTACATGTCTATTTATTCGTGGAGAAAAAGCGAAAAAGACATTGAAGGAAGGGTTGCCCTTTAAATTGAAGGAATGGACAGTTTATCAAACGATTGAGCGACACGACCAAAAGCAATTATTGATTGAATGTATCCGCGCGAATAGCGATGTCACAGTGATTTTTGCTAGTCCTTCCGCTGTTGACGTCTACGCCAAGGATGTAGCTTCGGTAATTGGTTGGGAGGCAGTACGTGTAGCTGTAATCGGTCATATTACTGAAGCAGCTATTTTGAATCACGGTGCTATTGTGGATGTTATGCCGAGCGTATATACAATGCAAGCAGTCATCGAGGAAATAACGAAAGTAGGAGAAAGAAAATGACAAAATTACAATTTCAAAGACATCGTCGTTTGCGTGCAAATGCTGCCATACGATCAATGGTAAAAGAAACATACTTACACAAAGAAGATTTAATTTATCCAATCTTTGTTATTGAAGGCGAAAACATTAAAAATGAAGTATCTTCTATGCCTGGAGTTTTTCAATTTTCATTAGATAAACTTGAAGCTGAAATTGATGAAGTTGTTGCTTTAGGTATCCCTGCGGTTATTTTATTTGGCTTACCTGCAGAAAAAGATGCAGTTGGAACTGGTGCATTCCATGATCATGGTATTGTGCAAGAAGCAACACGACTTATTAAAGCTCGCTACCCAGAGCTTTTAATCATTGCAGATACATGCTTATGTGAATTTACAGATCACGGACATTGTGGCGTAATTGAAGGCGATCAAATTTTAAATGATCCTTCATTAGATGTTTTAGCACGTACAGCAGTATCACAAGCAAAAGCCGGTGCGGATATCATCGCCCCTTCTAATATGATGGATGGATTTGTGGCCGCCATTCGTGCAGGTCTAGATGAAGCAGGCTTTGAAAATGTTCCGATTATGTCATATGCCGTAAAATATGCTTCTAGCTACTATGGTCCGTTCCGAGAAGCTGCTGATGGTGCGCCTCAATTTGGTGATCGTAAATCATACCAAATGGATCCATCGAATCGTATAGAGGCATTTCGTGAAGCAGAGTCGGATATTGCAGAAGGTGCAGATTTCTTAATTGTTAAGCCAGCTCTAAGTTATTTAGATATTATTCGTGATGTAAAAAATAACTATACATTACCGATTGTTGCCTATAACGTTTCTGGTGAATATGCAATGATCAAAGCAGCGGCTATTAATGGTTGGATTGAGGAGAAAAAAGTAGTGCTTGAAACGTTACTTAGCATGAAACGTGCAGGCTCAGATTTAATCATTACGTATCATGCTAAAGATGTTGTACGTTGGTTGGAGGAGAAATAAATGACGCGTTCTTACGAAAAATCAAAACAAGCTTATGCTGAAGCAATTAACTTAATGCCTGGTGGTGTTAGTAGCCCAGTACGTGCATTCAAATCCGTAAATATGGATCCAATCTTCATGGAATCTGGTCACGGTGCTATTATTAAAGACATTGACGGCAATGAATATATTGATTATGTATTATCATGGGGACCTCTTATTTTAGGTCATTCACATCCTGAAGTTGTACAAGCAATTGCAGAAACAGCAGCGAAAGGCTCTTCGTTTGGAGCACCTAGCTATACAGAAAATCGATTAGCCAAATTAGTGTTAGATCGACTTCCTGGTATGGAAATGATTCGCTTCGTGTCTTCTGGTACAGAGGCTACGATGTCTGCTTTACGTGTGGCTCGTGGTGTTACAGGACGCGATAAAATTTTGAAATTTGAGGGTTCTTATCATGGTCATGGAGATTCCTTACTAATTAAGGCAGGCTCAGGGGTAGCTACATTAGGCTTACCTGATAGCCCAGGTGTCCCAGCGGATATTGCACGTAATACGTTAACAGTAGCGTACAATGATTTAGAAGGAGCAAAACTAGTTTTCGAAAAGTTTGGTTCAGAGCTTGCGGCAGTGATTGTTGAGCCAGTCGCAGGGAATATGGGTGTTGTACCTCCACTACCAGGCTTCCTACAAGGCTTACGTGAATTAACAAAGGAACATGGATCATTGTTGATTTTTGATGAGGTTATGACAGGCTTCCGTGTTGACTATGGCTGTGCGCAAGGTTATTTTGATGTAACACCAGATATGACAACATTAGGGAAAGTAATTGGCGGTGGACTTCCTGTCGGTGCATTTGCAGGGAAAAAGGAAATTATGGAGCAGGTAGCACCAGCTGGTCCAATTTATCAAGCTGGAACATTGTCAGGGAATCCATTAGCAATGACGGCAGGCTATGAAACATTATCTCGCCTTGATAATAGCTCTTATGAATACTTCAAAAAGCTAGGAGATCAATTAGAGTCTGGTTTCCGTGAAGCAGCAACGAAATACAATATTCCGCATACTGTAAATCGAGCTGGTTCAATGATAGGTTTCTTCTTTACGAACGAAGATGTTATAGATTTTGCATCAGCAAAAACGTCTGATTTGCAATTATTCGCTGAATACTTCCGTCTAATGGCAGAGGAAGGTATCTTCTTACCGCCATCTCAATTTGAAGGTTTATTTATTTCTACCGCACATACAGAGGAGCATATCGCAAAAACAGTTGATGCCTTCCATAAAGTATTTGCACAATTAGCAAGATAATAGACAGTTACAAAATAGCATGCTAGAAATATTTTCTGGCATGTTATTTTTTGTTTAAGTAATACGATATGTCTTTATCGGGGTCATCATCAAAACGAGTGTTGATTTCCGTTCCGGCTGGGCGCTTTGTAGCTGCCGCTTCGCTTTCGCTACAGAAAACATTTGTAGCTGCCGCTTCGCTTTCGCTACAGAAAACATTTGTAGCTGCCGCTTCGCTTTCGCTACAGAAAACATTTGTAGCTGTCGCTTCTGCTGATCCCCAAGGAGTCGCCTAGCCCTCACTCCAATCAACTTATTTGCATAGTAGATGTTTTAACAAAAATCATCCACAGCTTTTGGTGATGATCCATTTTTACCCGTTAAATGACAATGAATGTATGATCGTTACCGTTTGAAAAAATTTTTATTAAAATTATAACTTTCAGCATAGCCAAATTGTGGGCGAAATCGTATATAATATAGCTATTCGTAAAAGAAAGTAGTGAATTGATATGGCCACTGGCACACATATGGTCGAAGTACCCGTAGGAATTGAAAATGTATGGGATTTCGTCAGTGATATGGAAAAATGGGCAAAGCTTGTCCCAGGTTATAATGCACATGAAATGATTGATGAAAAACATTCAAATTGGACGTTTAAAGGCAATGTTGGTGTTCTGAAAAAAACAGTACAAGTAGAGATTACTATTTTAGAATGGGTAGCTCCTACAAAAGTAACATTCGAATTAAAAGGACTTTCTGATAACTTTTCAGGAAACGGTTATTTCCTAGCAGAAAGTATTGATGCAGAAAATACAAAAATGACAGGCTTCTTAGAAGTAACTGCAGGGGGATTAGCCGGTCCGGTTTTAAATCCAATCTTTAAGCCGATTGTACCTAAAGCAACACAAATGTTAACAGACCGTGTAGCAAATAAAATTAAATTGGTGAATGTATAATAATACTGTTAACTTCTTTCAGCGAATGTTCAAACGCTCGCTGAAATAGGGAACTCAGGCTAAAAACTTCACATCCTGTGAAAACGCCTGAGTGACCAACCTCAGTGCTGTTGCCGCTGACGCTTCGCTTTCGCGCAAAACACTTTTGTTAGCCCAAAGCACTGTCATGGAATCGGCCTTGTAAAAGCAAATTCCAGACGAATAGCCGAGGCATAACATAATTGAAATAAACAGTAAAAAGGCATGCTAGACGTTCTAGTATGCCTTTTTTAGGCTCATTATTGGGGCTGATTCCCATTACGGCCGGGCGCTCCCCTTGGGAACAATACAAAATCCGAATGCATTGTATATCTTCGTGAAAACAAAAAGTAACAGCTATATTTTTAGTCCAAGACGAAATTACTTAATCATCCTATAGCATACTATCCTTCGAAACTTCATATGATGCAAGGGGAGGGATTATTATCGAACAGAAAACTTGGAATATGAGTGAAACTTTTTGTTTTCCTGGTTATGGCAGTCCAACAGAAATAGCAGACGTACAAATTATGCCACGGTGGCAGACGATGCAGTTAGAAGATTCTCTACGTTTAATGGGTATCTATCATATTACAGCGCATGTTCGTTTTGATTTTCAAGACATGAAAGCTTTCCTTGATGATGAAGAATTAGTACAAATTGATGCACTCGATATTCAAGGGGATACTGGTTATTTTGAGTATGCAGTTCCTTTAAATGTAGATTTACCAAAGGAAGCATCTATTGAAGATTTAATGGTAAAAGATGTTCGACCTAAATTGATGAATCAGATGTGTCAGCTCGAATGGACGGTTACTAGTATTTTTAATGAGCCTGAGCCAGCATTCGCTTTAGAAAAACAGCCTGTTACTGTCAATGCCTTAGCTCAATTAGAGAAGGGATCCCCTATAAAAGAAACAGCAGCTGTAGTAGCTTCGATTCAAGAAGAAAAACCTGCGGCTGTTGTTGCTTCGGCACAAGAAGAAAAAACTATAGCTGTAATGGCTTCGACACAAGAAGAAAAACCTGCAGCTGAAGTGGCTACGGCACAAGTAGAAAACTCTACAGTTATAACAACATCAGAACAAGAGGGAAAATCGGTAACATTTAACAAGGAAAAGTCTGAAGCAATAGTAGCTTCAGACAAAAAAGAAAAGACTGCACCAGCTGAGCAAAAAACAATATTGAGGGAATCCTCAAGTCATATTGTAGTCCGTGAATCCAGCTCCTGGCATGAAGTTCCATCGATGATTTGGGATTTAACGGAAGATTATACACCGCTAAAGGTTCGTGTTTCAAATGACTTCATTCAAAAGTAAATAGCATAGAAGTAGCAGGAGCAATAAGATGATGAAATCTCCAGATGTTGGAATGATGATGACACGTATAAACTGAAAAACACAAATTGGTACAATTATCGTTTTGCAATAAAAACGAAATTGTCGTAACCATGGTGGTAAAAGCCAAGGATTATACTTACGTCGTCGCATTTGAATTTTCACTTCCTTTTCTAGTAGTGCTTCCTAAAAATGACTAAATCACTTGAAAAAATGCACGATTTTGCGGTACAATGTGAAAAAGTCGAATATAGATGCTATGACAGGGAAGAGTAAATTATTAGTACATTTTAAGAGAGGAAACGGTAGCTGAAAAGTTTCTATTTGTACCTAATTGAATGTAGCCCTTGAGCAGCTTTAGTGAACTAACAGTAGTTAAAGCCGGTTAAACACCGTTACCGAATTGAGAGCCAGTAGTAAAAGGTTTAAGCGAGTAGTACATTTTTTCTGATGAAATGTGTGGCAGCTTAACTCACCTCTGCTGGAATTAAAGGTGGTACCGCGAATTTAAACTCCTTCGTCCTTTTAGACGTTAGGAGTTTTTTTTATTTTCATCAATCTTCTGGTATATGTGCCTCTAGCTGAGACATAAAAACAGAACAATTGGTACGATATCACACCGGTAAAATTATTAAGTCAACAGGAGGAGTCAAAATGACAGAAAACATTTCAATGCCTACAAAATATGATCCACAGTCCATTGAAGCGGGTCGTTATGAATGGTGGTTACAAGGGAAATTTTTTGAGGCGCAGCCTACAAGTAATAAGGAGCCTTATTCTATCGTTATTCCACCGCCGAATGTAACAGGTAAATTACATCTTGGTCATGCTTGGGATACAACATTACAAGATATTTTAATTCGTATGAAGCGCATGCAAGGTTACGATGCACTGTGGTTACCAGGAATGGACCATGCAGGTATTGCAACACAGGCAAAAGTAGAGGCCAAACTACGTGAAGATAATATGTCACGTTATGATTTAGGGCGTGAAAAATTCCTAGAAAAAACATGGGAATGGAAAGAAGAGTATGCTGGGCATATTCGCGATCAATGGGCGAAGCTTGGTCTTGCATTAGATTATTCTCGTGAGCGTTTCACACTAGACCAAGGTCTTTCCGATGCAGTTAAAACTGTTTTCGTTCAATTATATGAAAAAGGCTTAATTTATCGCGGTGAACGCATTATTAACTGGGACCCTGCTGCAAAAACAGCCTTATCAGATATTGAAGTTATTTATCAAGATGTTCAAGGTGCATTCTATCATATGAAATATCCATTAGCTGATGGGTCAGGATTTGTGGAAGTTGCAACTACACGTCCTGAAACAATGCTAGGTGACTCTGGGGTAGCCGTTCACCCGAAAGATGAGCGCTATCAACACTTAATCGGTAAAACAGTTATTTTACCAATCGTTGGCCGTGAAATTCCTATCGTAGCAGATGACTACGTAGATATGGAATTTGGGACTGGTGTTGTAAAAATGACACCAGCACATGATCCTAATGACTTTGAGGTTGGTAATCGTCACAACCTTGAACGCATTCTTGTTATGAATGAAGATGGTACAATGAACGAGCTTGCTGGCAAGTATAACGGTATGGATCGCTTTGAATGCCGTAAGCAAATCGTAGCTGATTTACAAGAATCGGGCGTGCTTATTCGTATTGAAGAGCATACACATTCAGTAGGTCACTCTGAACGTTCTGGTGCTGTTGTAGAGCCGTATCTTTCAGCACAATGGTTCGTAAAAATGCAACCACTAGCAGATGCTTCACTTGCTCTTCAAAAAGATGAAGAAGGAAAAGTGAACTTCGTACCATCTCGTTTTGAAAACACATATTCTCGCTGGATGGAAAACATTCGTGACTGGTGTATCTCTCGTCAGTTATGGTGGGGTCACCAAATCCCAGCTTGGTATCACAATGAAACAGGTGAAATTTACGTAGGAAAAGAAGCACCAGCAGATGCAGAAAATTGGACACAAGATGAAGACGTTTTAGATACATGGTTCTCGTCAGCACTATGGCCATTTTCTACAATGGGTTGGCCAGATGAGACAAATGAAGAATACAAACGTTACTATCCAACAAGCACACTTGTAACTGGTTATGATATTATTTTCTTCTGGGTTTCTCGTATGATTTTCCAAGGTCTTGAATTTACAGGTCAACGTCCATTCAAAGATGTTTTAATTCACGGTTTAGTACGTGATGGTGAAGGACGTAAGATGAGTAAATCACTTGGCAATGGTGTAGACCCTATGGACGTTATTGATCAATATGGTGCCGATTCATTGCGTTACTTCTTAGCTACTGGATCTTCACCTGGTCAGGATTTACGCTATACAACTGAAAAAGTAGAAGCCATTTGGAACTTCTCTAACAAAATTTGGAATGCCTCTCGTTTTGCTTTAATGAACATGGAAGGTATGACATTTGATGAAATCGACTTAACTGGTGAAAAATCAGTTGCCGATAAATGGATTCTAACTCGTTTAAATGAAACAATTGAACGTGTAACATCTCTTGCGGAACGCTACGAATTTGGCGAAGTTGGCCGCGAGCTTTATAACTTTATTTGGGATGATTTCTGTTCTTGGTATATTGAAATGGCGAAGTTACCATTATACGGTGAAGACGAAGCAGCTAAGAAAACAACTCGTTCTATTTTAGCTTACGTTTTAGATCAAACGATGCGTCTATTACATCCATTCATGCCATTCATTACAGAAGAAATCTGGCAGCACTTACCTCATGAAGGTGAATCAATCACAGTGGCAGCATGGCCAACTGTACGTATGGATCTTCATTTTGCTGAGGAAGCAGACAATATGAAGCTCCTAATGGATATTATACGTTCAGTACGTAATATTCGTGCGGAAGTAAATACACCTATGAGCAAAAAAGTGCCGCTATACATTTCAGCGAAGGATGTTGCAACGGCTACAGTACTTGAAGCCAATAAAGCCTATTTAGAAAAATTCTGTAATCCAGAAACGCTAACAATTGGAGAAAATTTAGAAGCTCCTGGTCAATCGATGACAGCAGTAGTTACTGGAGCTGAACTATTCCTACCGCTTGTTGGACTTATTAATCTAGAAGAAGAGATTGCTCGTCTTGAAAAAGAATTAGAGAAGTGGGCAAAAGAAGTCAAACTTGTAACTGGTAAGTTATCGAATGAAAAATTCGTGTCCAAAGCACCAGAAGCATTAGTTAATGCAGAACGTGAAAAATTAGCCGATTATGAAAGTAAACATGCGGTTGTATTAAAACGTTTAGAAGAACTGAAAAATATGTAAGATTGAGACAGCGGATGGCGAAAGTCATCCGCTGTTTTTTATATGCAACAAAAGATTGATCATGTGGGAGCACTATTTGTGCACAACAACTGCAAAAGTATTTTATTCAAAGTACAAGAGTTTTTTCGAAATATATGTGTATTGTGCGTTACTTATACTAAAATAGAGATATTGTAGTAAGAGGGAGTGTTTCTTTTGTTTAAAACGATGCAAGAATGTACAGATTTTATTTTTACGTTAAAGGCAGTTGATTATAAACGTGCACCGCTCGTATTAATGCGAGAGGTATTAGCACTTCTTAATAACCCACAGGATAGGCTACGAGCTATCCATTTAGCTGGCTCAAACGGCAAGGGATCAACCGTGAATGCGCTGAGAGAAATGTTACAACATGCTGGCTATAAAGTTGGCGCCTTTACTTCACCCCATTTAGAGCGTGTTAATGAACGTATGACTATTAATGGAATTCAAATTTCTGATGAACAATTTCTACACTATATGAACAACATTGCTGAGATTATTGAGACACATTATGATGGTGACTTTCCGAGCTTTTTTGAAGTTGTAACACTTATTATGTTCCAACATTTTGCGGATCAAGAAGTAGATATTGCGCTGATTGAAACAGGACTGGGTGGACGTTTAGACGCTACGAATGTCATAACGCCCTTAATGTCAATTATTACAACGATTTCACTAGAACATACTGCGTTTTTAGGCGATACATTAGCAAAGGTAGCGTTTGAGAAGGCGGGCATTATTAAAGAAAATATACCTGTTGTAGTGGGTGTTAAAAATGCGGAGGCACTTACGGTTATCGAAGAGGTAGCAAATGAGCGTCATGCCCCATGTCTTGTTTTAGGGAAGAACTTTACGGTTGAAAACATTGAACAAGGTACTACTATACAGCACTTTAATTATCGAAAAGAAAATGTGGAGATGGTAGCTGTCCCATTGAAAATGGCTGGGCAGCATCAAATAAATAATGCAAGCCTTGCGATTACAGCAATCCTGACGTTAAGAGAGAATGGAGCCATTGACATTTCAGATGAATCAATTCGTCAAGCTCTGGCAAAAGCTCAGTGGGCTGGCCGATTTGAACAATTACCGGGCAATATTATATTAGACGGAGCACATAATTCTGAAGGAACTACCGCACTAATTCAAACGCTTAAAACGGTCTATCCACGCCAAAACTATCGATTTATATATGCAGCACTATCGGATAAAGATCATGCGAAAAGTATTGCTTTAATGGATAGTATTGCTACATCCATTGCATTTACACAAATTGAGCTACCAAATGCTATGCCTGCTGATCAATTAGCTGCATTATCTACAAATACGAACAAAATGTATAATGCGCAATGGCGTGACATAGTGCAAACGATGCTACACCAAAGAAATAAGAATGAGGATGTTATCGTCATTACAGGCTCATTGTATTTTATAGCTGAAATACGACAATGGCTTCAGGGGGAACAACGATGATTCCAAAATTGAATAGCTACAAGGAAAAGTGGAATGTTCAGAGTGATAATGTTATTAAACCTGGTCTAACTGCGATTGAAGAGGCATTAGCACGAGTAGGTAATCCAGAAAACAAATTGCAAGTCGTGCATTTAGCAGGGACTAACGGTAAAGGCTCTACACTTACATTGCTAGAATCTATCGCCAAAGAACATGGCTTACGTGTTGGTAAATTTATGTCTCCTTGTATTGTGGACGTACATGACCAAATTCAAGTAGCGGGTCAAGCTATTACAGAAGCGGAAATGAATGATGTATTTCAACAAATGCAGACTGCCGGACTAAGTGGGAAACTAACAGATTTCGAACTTTTAACGGTTGCAACATTTTTACACTTTGTCGCTAGTGATGTGGATATTGCCCTTATTGAAGCAGGAATGGGCGGCTTACTTGATAGTACGAATGTGGTTACACCAATTGTGTCAATCATACCGAGTATCGCATTAGAGCATACGAATTTTTTAGGAACTACGATTGAAAGTATTGCCCGTCATAAAGCAGGAATTATTAAGCCGTATCGTCCAGTTATTATCGGGGATCTACCGTTAGAAGCGAAGAAATTAATTTATCAGGAAGCTCAAAAAAAGTATGCAGCCGTTCTTGAACTAAATCATCAATTTTATGTGGAACAAGAGCAAGGTGGGGAGAGCTATATGCATAAAGGCAATGGCTTCCATGTAACGAAGCTTACGCGCACAATGAAGGGGGCCCATCAGGCAAATAATATGGCACTAGCTATTACAGCCTTTCTTGAAGTGGCGACCGCTTTAGAGTTACAAGTTAGTGCAGAGGCTGTTCAAAAAGCTGTGAAAAACGCAACTATTTTAGGACGTTTTGAAGAAATTATGCCTTATATTTTTTTAGACGGTGCGCATAATCCAGCGAGTGCTAAAGAATTAATCGCAACGATTAAGCAAGAGTTTCCAAATGAGCAGATTACTTTTGTAATTGGTATTCTTGCGGATAAGGCTGTAAAAGAGATTTTGCAGCAATTCGAGCAGGTAAGTGATTGTTTTTATTTTGTTGATTTCAATAATCCCCGTGCGATGGCTGCTCACAATATGCTTAAGCTGTCGAATGCTTCTCATAAAGCAATTTTAGAGGATTATGGACAATTTTTAAAACGACAGTCAGAAAACAAATCGAGAACGATTGTCTCGGGTTCGTTGTATTTATTAACTGAAGTACGAAGTAGATTAAAAAATATTTAACATCTAGTTTGAGTGAACAATATATTTGCAGTAAAAAATCAGGTACTCATTAAAAATGAGTCCTGATTTTTTAAATTTAGTGTGAAAAATAATTCTTTAATTTTTGGGTACTCCGGTCTTTCCATTTATTCTCGTTTAATCGAAAATTTCTTCTTGGTGAAAATGATTAAAAGCGCCCAGTCGGAACGCAACCATTGATGCTCTATTCCCTTTTTTTGTAAAAGTTAATCTTACAAATAGTAGAGTAAAGAATCTACCTCTTTTTTATAGTAAAACTTTCATAGCAAAAATATTTAAATTTCAAGTGAAACATCGAAAATAACTATTAAATCAAAATATAGTAAATTCGCATTTACACATTCTTTTATACATATACTTATATATCAAATTGTAACAATACCGTCTTGTCTAAATTGACTTTGATATGTTAAAGAAAGAGGTGATGATTGAATGAAAATTGTCAGTCATGTGATGAAAAAACAAGTATTTCGAGCGATGATTATTGGAGGAATAGTTGGACTTTTTGGTGTAGCCCTTTTTTTAGGTATTCTTCAAGCAAGTACTAAATTTTCTTTAAAAAATGATAACACTGAGGTAGCCACTAAAAGTAATAATGCTAATTCATCAAAAGAAACAATTCCGACAGCAGGAGGAGCAACGAACGGACCGATGTTTTTTGCAAGTCAAGCAGGGGTCTATTCAAATTATGAAAGTGCAAGCTCGTTTGTAGCTGAACATCCTTCATTAAAAGAAAGTGCCATTGTCGAGGTTGACGGAAAATTTTATGTTTGGACAAGTATGGTTACAGATGAAAGTCAGCTTGTCTTTTTAAAAGATCCCCCAACATTTAAAAAAGCATTTACTTTAAGCGGTGACAGTTGTAAGGAGGCAACGATTGCAGAACTTCCATCTGTGCTAGCTGACAAAAATGCAACAAAATTAAATTTTAAGGATAAATCGAAGGATTCTACGTTGCCTGCTGATTGGCAATCTATTGGAGCGGCAGCCTCGTCTATTTCAACAGATATTAGCATCGTTCGCTTACAAGTTCTTGCCCATTACAAATCGAAAAATGCTTGTCTTCAAGTGAAATTTTAAGTACAAAAGATGATGAAATTAGCATTATCTTGATATTTAGAAAATTTTCAAATCCAACATTCTCCGTTATGATAACTAATAAGGAGGAATGGTCAGATAATGTTTAAAACAAATCACAAGCTAGTGCTAGCTTCAGCTTCACCACGACGAAAGGAATTGCTTGCAATGCTATCACTGCCATTTGACATAATAACTAGTGAAGTAGAAGAGACAAGCGTCCAGGCAACTACAATGCAAGATTATGTGAAAGGTGTAGCTCTATTAAAAACACGTGATGTGGCGAAAAAAGCCCCAAAAGCCACGATTATTGGAGCAGATACGATTGTTGTTTATGATGATGAGTTACTCCATAAACCTAAAAATCGTGAGGAGGCAATTTCTCACTTATTGCGCTTATCAGGTAAGCGTCATGCGGTCATGACAGCTGTTGCCATTATTGAGCCTAACGGTAATGAAACTACATTCGTCGAAGAGACAAATGTTGTTTTTCATTACTTATCGCAAGAGCTCATTGAAGCGTATGTAGATTCGGGAGATCCTTTCGATAAAGCAGGTGGTTATGGCATTCAAACTGCTGGAACCCTTCTAGTTAAACGAATCGAAGGAGATTATAACAATGTAGTCGGCTTACCACTTGCAGCGTTGTTTACGTATTTGATAGCACTTAATATTATCCAATTTGCGAAGGAGTGAAGCTTTTTTGCCAAATGATGTTTTACCAAGGACGATGATACGAGACGTTAATATAGAGGATCGACCACGTGAAAGACTTCGGAGACAAGGAGCGATGAGTTTATCGAATCAGGAGCTGCTGGCGATTTTACTAAGAACAGGCACGAAAGAAGAATCTGTTCTTGTACTTGCAAATCGTGTTCTAAGCGTTTTTGAACGTTTACATCATTTGAAACATGCAACAATAGAAGAAATGGTTGCTATTAAAGGGATTGGTGAGGTCAAAGCCATTCAATTATTAGCAGCAATTGAACTCGGTAGACGTCTCGCACAGAAATATAACGATGAAAAATATACGATTCGTTCACCGGAAGATGCAGCTGCCTATTTAATGCCTGATATGACCTCACTGAATCAGGAGCATTTCGTAGTTCTTTTTCTGAATGTGAAAAATCAAATTATTCATAGACAGACGATTTTTATAGGCAGTCTAAATGCTTCAATCGTCCATCCTAGGGAGATTTATCGCGAAGCTGTAAAAAGATCAGCGGCTGCTATTATTTGTGCTCATAATCATCCTAGCGGGGTTCCAACACCTAGTGATGAGGATATTGAAGTGACGAGAAGAATTTTAGAGGCTGGTTATATTATAGGCATTGATTTAATTGATCATCTTATTATCGGTGATCATCAGTTCATTAGTTTGAAAGAAAAAGGATATTTTTAACTTCTTTTAGCGGGTGTCAAACATCCGCTGAAAGAAGTTAAAGCCTCCGGAGATGTCACGCAATTATGCCGGGGCATAATGGAGCTCTGCAATATATTTTGCAGGGTTTTTTTATTTCCTTAGATAAAATAATCAAATGGCTTTTATTATTTTAAAAATAAATATTTTGTATTATTTTGCGGTAAAGTAAAATTAATAGCGAACCTTTTTTGATAGAAAACGTTACTGTATTCGTAGAAATGTCTATAATATTCACAAAAATTGGTAGCCTATTACACGTTGTCTTACAAGAATAAAAATTATATGCTAATCTATACATACTATTTTTGTTTGGGTGGGAATTAAAATAGTATCTTTTCCGCGAGAAGAGGTATGTGGCACTACAAATTCTTGCGTTTTTCCGTTATAATGAACGGTATGATTTTATTTTTATTCAGAAAAAGACTCTCACTCCAACAGGTGTGAGATAAATGAGTGTGTAGTTTTTTTTCAGTAGGTGTCCAACACCGGGGTGAATGAAGATAGAGACTCGGGGGGTAAATACGCCTGAGTGTAGTTGATGTCAACGAAAGTATGGCTTAAATAGAAAGGGAGTACACAAATTGTTTGGATTAGGAAGTAAAGATGTCGGGATTGACCTTGGCACAGCGAATACATTAGTGTTTATTAAAGGGAAGGGAATCGTTTTACGCGAACCTTCAGTTGTAGCAAAAAATACAAAAACGGGAGATATTGTTGCAGTTGGTAATGATGCGAAAAATATGATTGGTCGTACACCTGGGTCAATCGTAGCAATCCGTCCTATGAAAGATGGCGTTATTGCTGATTTTGATATTACTACAGCAATGATAGAATACTATTTAAAAGAAGCTTGTAAAAATTCTGGTGGCAATTGGAAAAAACCGAATGTTATGATTTGTGTGCCTTATGGTATTACATCGGTTGAACAACGTGCGGTTATTGATGCTGCTCGCCAAGCAGGCGCTAAAGAAGCATTTACAATTGAAGAGCCATTTGCAGCGGCAATCGGTTCGAACTTACCAGTATGGGATCCAACAGGGTCAATGGTCGTTGATATCGGTGGTGGTACAACAGAGGTAGCGGTTATTTCATTAGGTGGTATTGTAACAAGTGAATCCGTGCGTGTTGGCGGGGATGCAATGGACCAATCTATCATTTCTTATATTCGTAAATCATATAACTTAACAATTGGTGAACGTACTGCAGAAGCAGTAAAAATGGAAATTGGTACAGCATTGGCTGAGGGTCCAGAAGAAAGAATGGAAATTAGAGGACGCGACCTTTTAACAGGGTTACCGAAAACGATCGAAATTTCTTCGCAGGAGATTTCTGAATCTTTACGTGAAGCGGTAGCATCTATTATTGATGGTGTTCGAAAAACCCTTGAACAAACACCTCCTGAATTATCTGCAGACGTAATGGAACGCGGAATTGTACTAACAGGTGGTGGTGCGTTATTAACGAATTTAGACAAAGTCATTAGCCAAGAAACTAATATGCCAGTATTTATCGCAGAAGATCCACTAGACTGTGTTGCTATTGGTACAGGTAAGGCTCTAGAGCATATTGATTTAATTCGTCAACAACAAGTTAAAGGGTAAGGGGGTTTAGGCAATGCCACATTTTTTTTTCAATAAGAAATTAATTTTGCTACTCGTAGGCATGGTTTTTCTTGTGGCATTGATTAGCTTCTCATTACGTGAACGGACGAATGCAACTTTACCAGAGCAAATTATTAAAGACACTGTCGGCGTCGCACAATCTATTGTTGCGAAGCCGGCGAATTATATTACTGGTGTTTTTAATAGTATTGATTCCCTCTTAAACACGTATGAAGAAAATAAACGTTTAAAAGCACGCTTAGATGAATTTGCAGCCGTACAAGCTGAGGCATCGGACTTGAAATCTGATATTAAAAAGTTTCAAGAGCTTACGGACAAATCGGAAAGTTTAAAAGCTTATGATCCGATTCATGCCACAGTTATTGCTAGAAATCCTGACCAGTGGGAACAGAAGATTATTTTAGATAAAGGATCTTCACATGGTGTAGAAAAAAATATGGCAGTTATGACAGCAAAAGGGTTAGTTGGTAAAGTTGTTTCAGTGACACCCTTCACGTCTGAGGTAGAGCTTTTATATACTGATAAATCAAACTATCGTGTTTCTGCGATGGTTCAAGGAGATCATCAAGCATACGGTTTAATTGAGGGCTATGATAAAGAGCGTAATGAACTCATCATGAAGCGAATCGATTCAAGTTTAACAATTAAAAAGGGTCAGCAAGTTGTTTCATCAGGACTCGGCGGTATTTTCCCTAAAAATGTGCCAATCGGAGAAATAACTGAAGTAAGTACAGATGATTTTGGCTTAACAAAAATGGCCTATGTTAAACCAGCTGCTGATTTTTCAATTTTAGACTATGTTGTTATTGCTAAACGGTCCGCTACCGTAATAGATGGATTTGATAGTAATAAATCTGTTGATAATACATCGAACAAGGATTTAACACATCCACAAAAGGGTAAAGAGGAGGCGGAATAATGGTTCGGTTTCTCATCCCCTCTGTGGCAGTTTTACTATTTTTGGTAGAACCGGAGTTTGCTATGTTTTCACCGATTGAAGTGAAAGGGCAAATCTTTTATTTAGTTCCGAGATTTTTAATCTTATATTTAATATTTATATCCATCTATTACAGCCGTCAGCGAGCGGTAATGTATGGACTTTTTTTTGGTGTCTTGTATGATGTGTTTTACATTGATATTATTGGATTATATTCAGTACTGTTTCCGCTTATTTGTTTTATAGCAGGGTCTATTGTGAAAGTTATTCATCAGCACTTAGTTGTGACAACGACGATTTCAGTTGTTTTAGTAGCAATTTTAGAATTTATACTCTATCAATTCTTCTATCTTATCGACTTTACAACGATCCCATTATCGGAATTCTTACGTTCACGACTGCTGCCAACGATCATTGCAAATGCATTGTTTTTAATGATTCTTGGTTGGGCCTTCAAGTATCTAATTAATGCGCGTGTCTTGCAGAGAGCACGTGAAGTTTCTTAATAAAGAGCAACGTGAGGTGAGGCATTCATGAAAAAACAGTTAGTTAATATGAAGGGAACAAAGGATGGATTTGTTCTTCGTTTAGACGATCAATGTGCGTATGTCGATTTAGTAGAAGAGCTTAAAAAGAAAGTGTCAGAAAGCGGTATCGATAGTAAAGTAGATGTACAATTATATTTGGGCTATCGATACTGTTCTGCTGAACAAATCAAAGAGCTTATTAAAATTGTTCAGGAAACTGAGCAACTAATTGTTTCAAAGGTGCAAAGTGAAGTACTGACTGTCCATGAGAGCAACCAGAAAAGGATTGAAAGTCAACAAGATACATATATTGGTGTGGTCAGATCGGGTCAAGTTCTGCGTTCGTCAGGAGATATTATTATCGTAGGGAATGTCAATCCGAACGGACGTGTAGAAGCGGGTGGCAATGTGTATGTCCTAGGTAAACTCAAGGGCATTGCGCATGCTGGTGTTCATGGTAATAAGGAGGCAATCATTGCAGCATCTCTTTTTGAAGCCACACATATTATGATTGCTGATCAGGTTCAGGCAATGTCGGACGAGCATGTAAAAGCAATTAAACATGAAGAGATGACTTGTGCATTTATTGGCTTGGATGGACGCATTACGTACGATCAAATTCACGCGTTAAAAAATATTCGACCATTATTAAATGTGTCTAAGGGAGGTAGCTAGTGTGGGAGAAGCGATCGTCATAACTTCAGGTAAAGGCGGTGTCGGAAAAACAACGACAACGGCTAACCTGGGGACTGCATTGGCTCTACAAGGTAAGAAAGTATGTTTAGTAGATACCGATATTGGACTTCGTAATTTGGACGTCATTTTAGGTCTTGAGAATCGGATCATTTATGATTTAGTAGACGTTGTTGAAGGGCGCTGTAAGATTCATCAAGCGTTAATTAAAGATAAACGTGTAGATGAGAAACTATTTTTATTACCTGCTGCTCAAACAACAGATAAAAATGCTGTTAAACCTGAGCAGATGAAGAGCTTAGTAGAAGAATTAAAAAGAGACTATGACTATGTTTTAATAGACTGTCCAGCGGGCATTGAACAAGGCTATCGCAATGCTGTTGCTGGTGCAGATCATGCAATAGTTGTAACAACACCAGAAATCTCTGCCGTTCGTGATGCAGATCGAATTATTGGCTTGCTCGAACAGGAAGAAATTACTGCACCTAAACTAATTATTAACCGCATTCGCCAGCATATGATGAAAAGCGGTGATACGTTGGATGTTAATGAAATTACAACACATTTGTCAATCGATTTATTAGGGATCATCGTAGATAATGAAGGGGTTATTTCCTCTTCCAATAAAGGTGAACCAGTAGTAATGGATCCTACTAATAAAGCATCTCTAGGCTATCGTAATATTGCCCGTCGAATTCTTGGCGAATCTGTGCCACTTATGGCCATTGAAGATGAAAATAGAGGTGTATTTTCAAAACTAAAAGCGTTATTTTCTAAATAATCATCAGCCTTTTCGTGCATTTGTACGAGAAGGTTTTTTTCTTGTGCATGAATGGACATGCAATCTCATATAGTGTGAAAAAAGGATGAGGGCTTGTTTAAAAAATGGAAATGGTTGGTCACAATCCTGCTTGTGGCCGCAATAATGCTTGTAATACGTTTAGAGGATCAAGGTGTATTGGAAACACCTGTGAGGAAACTTGTTACAACATCAGCAGATTTAACCTACTTAAGTGAGCTCGGACAAAGCTGGCTAAATAAAGAGGATACAACAATTTTAGTTTCGAGTGATGTTGGGCAAACTGAACTATTATCATTTGCCAATGCGCAAATTTTTAAGGAAGGTTTTTTATTGCAATATGACATGGGCCTACCGGTTTATGCTGGGAAGAATGGACTTGTCGTTTTTACTGGCCATACAAAATATACCGGTAAGACAATGACAATAAGCTATGATGATGGTACAACAGTATCCTATGGTATGCTGGATAGTTTAGCACAACTTCCATATACAACGGTGCAGGCAAACGATTTAATCGGCATGAAAGAGGCGGGACAACTCTATATTTCGATTGAAAAAGATAAGACACAATATAGCTTAGAGCAGATTGTACAGTGGCTTGAAACAGCGGCGTCCAATGAAAATTAAACTACATCTTCTATGCATCCCTCTCGTATTTTTAATGATTTTTACTGGCCAAATTGCTTATTACGCCATTGTTTTATCTTCGTTATTATGGCATGAGGCTGGTCATTTGTTCATGGCAATGCTTTGTGGCGTAAAAGTAAAATCATGCGTTATTGCACCTTACGGAGGGGAAATAGAATTTGAAAATCCAGCGGTTGTGCCTGCAACGTCACTCCTTTGGATTGCCTTAGGGGGACCAATCGCTACAATATTAGGGATTGGCCTCGCTTTTTTTATGCCAGAACTGCTTGCTACTAAACTTATTAATGTGCAACTTGTGCTATTAGCAGTAAATGTTTTACCGATTATTCCGTTAGACGGTGGTAGAGTATTTTTAGCGTGCTTATTTTTATTCAATCCAAGTGTTCGTGCGTTTGAATATTACTACTGGTTTTCTCTTCTAATTGCCTTTATACTATTCATGGTATCTTTATGTTACCTTCCACAATCTATTTTTTTAGCAATTTTATGTTTATTTATATGGCTTCAAGTGTTTAAGGAATGGAATTATCGAAAATATCGTTTAGCATTTGAGAAATATGTAATGAATAGATTGACTTAAAAAAAATCTTGTGGTAATATTTTAATGTTATTGTTTGTAGCACCTGTGCTACTGCAACCGCACTGGAAAGGTTTAAGTATCGTAAGATCACCTTTATAAACAGGCGAGTCTGAGTCTAAGAGGAGGTGCAGTAAAATGTACGCAATTATTGAAACTGGTGGTAAACAAATCAAAGTAGAAGCTGGTCAAGAAATCTATGTTGAAAAATTAGGTGTAGAAGCTGACGAGGTTGTAACTTTCGATAAAGTTTTATTCGTTGGTGGCGAAAACGTTAAAGTTGGAGCTCCATTCGTAGAAGGCGCTACTGTAACAGCTAAAGTTGTTAAAGAAGGCCGTGCGAAAAAAATCGTTGTTTTCAAATTGAAAGCTAAAAAGAACTACCGTCGTAAACAAGGTCACCGTCAACCTTACACAAAATTAGTTGTTGAAGCTATCAACGCTTAATTGTGAGGTGTAGCGAATGATACAAGTTACGATTCATCACGATGAAAATAGACATGTGTCAGCATTTGAATTTTCAGGACATGCAGAATACGATGAATCTGGTAAGGATTTAGTATGTGCTGGAGCATCTACAATTGCCATTGGTACAGTAAATGCTATTTATGCACTATTACAATTACAGCCAGAAATCGAACAAGCTGCTGAAGGTGGAGGTTATCTTAAGGTAAACTTACCGTCAGAATTAGAGCCTGAGATTGATGCAAAACTACAGTTAATTGTCCAAGTAATGACTGCCCAAGTGTATTCTATGGTGCAAAATTACGGACAATACATCCAAATCAACTACAACCAAGTAGGAGGTGGAACGGAATGAAATTATTATTAACTTTAGACTTACAATTTTTCGCATCGAAAAAAGGTGTAGGTTCTACTAAAAACGGACGTGACTCTGAGTCAAAACGCCTTGGTGCTAAACGTGCTGATGGCCAATTCGTAACTGGTGGTTCAATTCTTTACCGTCAACGCGGTACAAAAATTTACCCAGGTACAAACGTAGGTCGTGGTGGTGACGATACACTATTTGCTAAAGTTGACGGCGTTGTTAAATTTGAACGCTTAGGTCGCGATCGCAAACAAGTATCTGTATACCCAGCATCACAAGAAGCTTAATCTTTTAAAAAGATAACATAAAGCGGAGGACTGCATTTATTGCAGTCCTTTTTTTGGCTAAAATACAACTTCTTTCAGCAATTATTTCTGTAGCGACAGCAACACACGACTGAGTAATTACTATCGATGCTACGTTAGCAATACGCTTTCGCACAACACACATCTTCAGAACAAAGCACAAAGCCGATTCCGGATGTAATTATACCTCGGAATAATTGAATGAAGAATTAAGGGAAAAATACAGCAAAACTTGTTATACTAGTAAAGATAACTTTATTGGAGTGAATGGGATGAACAATCAATCACTAACCATTAGTGAAGTATTACGTTTTGCAAATCATGATTATGTGAATCAGCTTCAGCTTATTCGCATGAATTTAGATTTAGGTAGAATTGATGAATCGAAAAAACTTATTCAAGAGTATTCTGAGCAATTACAAGTACTTTCTATCCTTAATCGTCTACAATTACCACGAACAATAGAATGGCTGCAAACAGGAGGCTGGCGCTATCCTTCATTACCAATGAAGTTAAGCGGGGACATAAAAAAGCCTGTTACAAATACTATTGATTCGGAAGTTGTAGATTACTTAAACAAAACAGTTATGCATGTTTATGATACATTAGATCCATTTACAGAGCAGAGTTTAGCGCTCGATGTACGTGTTGACGAACATACATTTGCCGTGACATTCACGCTAAATGGGCTATGGAGTGCTGATGCATTTACCGAAAAAGGTTTGAAACAATTAGACATTCAAACAATTGAACAGACGAATTCGTGCTGGCAATATGTCTTGAAAGCAAATAGGGAGTGAACTAAATGTTTGTCGATCACGTTAAGATTTATGTAAAAGGTGGCGACGGCGGGGACGGAATGGTTGCCTTCCGCCGAGAAAAATATGTACCGAATGGTGGTCCAGCTGGTGGTGACGGCGGACATGGTGGTAACGTAGTATTTGAAGTTGAAGAGGGCTTACGAACTTTGATGGATTTCCGCTATAAACGCCATTTTAAGGCAGACCGTGGTGAGCATGGTATGAGTAAAGGAATGCATGGTAAACGTGCAGACGATTTAATCGTTAAAGTACCGCCAGGCACAGTCGTAATGAACGAAGAAACAGGTGCGGTTATTGCCGATTTAGTTGAACATGGTCAACAAGCGATTATCGCAAAAGCTGGCCGAGGCGGACGTGGAAATTCACGCTTCGCAACACCGGCAAACCCAGCGCCAGAACTTTCTGAAAAAGGTGAGCCAGGACAAGAATTAAATGTTATATTAGAGTTAAAAGTTTTAGCAGATGTAGGCCTAGTAGGTTTCCCAAGTGTTGGGAAATCAACGCTTTTATCTGTTGTTTCTGCTGCGAAGCCGAAAATTGGTGCCTATCATTTTACAACCATTGTCCCTAATTTAGGGATGATTGAAACAGATGATCATCGAAGCTTTGCGATGGCAGATTTACCTGGTCTTATTGAAGGAGCACACCAAGGGGTAGGACTAGGTCATCAGTTTTTACGACATATTGAACGTACACGTGTTATTGTCCATGTTATTGATATGTCAGGAATGGAAGGCCGAGATCCATACGAGGATTATTTAACGATAAACGAAGAGCTAAAGCAATATAATCTTCGTTTAACAGAGCGTCCTCAAATTATCGTTGCCAACAAAATGGATATGCCTGAAGCAGAAGAAAACTTAGAGGAATTCCGCAAAAAAGTGGGAGAAGACGTTCAAATTTTCCCAATTTCAGCAGTATCACGTCAAGGTTTAAAAGAGTTACTATTTGCTATTGCAGATTTACTTGAAGTAACGCCTGAATTCCCTCTATATGATGATTTAGAAGAGCAATCCGAAGCAACGGTAATGTATAAACACGAAGCAAAAGGTGAAGATTTCGAAATTACTCGTGATGATGATGGTACATTTATCATCAGTGGTTACGCAATTGAACGCCTATTTAAAATGACTGACTTTAGCCGTGAAGATGGTATTCGACGTTTTGCTCGTCAATTGCGTGCAATGGGTGTGGATGAAGCCTTACGCGAACGCGGAGCACAAGATGGCGATATAGTTCGTCTGCAAGAGTTTGAATTTGAATTTGTCGATTAAGACAAGAGTTTTAGGGGGAAGCGCGTATGAAGAATGTTGCGAATCAGCGATATTATTTAGTTCGTGAAGATGTTTTAACGGATGCTATGCAAAAAACTTTGGAGGCGAAACACTTACTTTCAAGTGGTTCGGTATCCTCCATTTGGGATGCGGTAAAGCAGGTGGATTTATCGCGTAGTGCGTTTTACAAATATCGTGATGCTGTATTTCCTTTTCACTCAATTGTGCAGGAACGCATTTTAACAGTCTTTTTACAGCTTCAGGACCGTAAAGGAACACTTGCAAAGCTTTTAGAAACGGTGACAATTACACATTGTAATGTACTGACTATTCATCAAACTATACCGATCCAAGGACGCGCAAATGTTACATTGTCATTAGATGTAACTAGTATGACATGTGAACTTGATGATCTAATACAGCAGCTCAAGCGTTTAGATTTTGTAGAGTCAGCGGAAGTAATTAGTTCTGGTGCATTGTAACTAAAAGCAAGCTTGAATTTTTGACAGAATGTAAGTAAACTCAAAAGGAGCAGTCCCGTGTGGTGTAGTGAATCGCTTCATGGGACAGCTCCTTATTCTATTACAAAAGATAAAACACTATCACAAAAATCTATCATACAATTTAAGAAGAAAGGCAATTGCTTAGCATATAGAAATGCCTCATATTCTGTCTCCATCTAATATTTGATAGAAAAATATAAAAGGTTTTTATAGATGTAAAATTCCGAATCATTAGTTAAATTCAAGAAGCTCATTATCAAAAAGTTGAGGTACTATTTGTTAGAACGTTGTTCGTTCCGACTATGCGACTCCTTGGGGATCAGCGTGACAGATGACATTCTGGAGCGAGCAAAGCGGCTCATCGAACGCCACGTCATGGTGATGAGCCACTTTAATATAAAATCAAAAAGCTACAAGTTGTAGTGAAGGAGGTAAATGTAATGACAGAACAACAATGGGAAAAACGAATTGGCTATTTAGGACCAGAAGCTTCATTTACATACTTAGCAACAAAGGCAACTTTTCCGAATGAGTGGCTTGTCCCTTGTTCTACAATTCCAGAATGTATTGAAGCAGTAGCTGAGGGGAAAGTAGATTTAGCGGTTGTACCACTAGAAAATGCTTTAGAAGGATCTGTATCGCTAACGCTTGATTATTTATTCCATGAGGCGACCCTATATGTTACAGGTGAGCTTCTATTAAAAATACAGCAGCATTTAATGGTCAATAAAGCGCAAAAGGACAATTGGGAATCGATTACAGGTGTTTATTCACATCCACATGCTCTAGCCCAATGTCATAAATACCTATTTTATCGTTTCAGTCATGTTCCGTTACATCAAACGACATCTACAGCAGCAGCTGCGAAATTTGTATCTGAAAATCCAAACGAGTGCATGGCGGCAGTTGGAAATGCAGCGGCAGCAGTTAAATATGGCTTAGAAATCGTGCAACCTGATATTCATGATTTCCATTTTAACCATACACGCTTCTTCGTGTTATCAAAACAAAATAGACGATTGCCGCAAGAATTATCTGATGGACAGGCGAAGACAACTTTCATGATTACATTGCCAACGGACCGTTCAGGGGCATTACATCAAGTATTATCAGTATTTGCATGGCGACAATTAAATTTAAGTAAAATCGAATCACGCCCATTAAAAACAGGCTTAGGTGATTATTTCTTTATGATTGATGTATTAGCAGATGAAAAGGAGCCTATGATGCGTGGTGCTATGGAAGAACTAGCTGCACTTGGTTGCAAGGTGAAGTCACTTGGTACATACTTTACTTATCTAACATCGGACGAGTAATTACAGTGGCTAGGAGGGATCATTGTGGGGGGCATTATTTTATTTGACGGAGTGTGCAATTTTTGTGATAGTAGTGTGCAATTTATTATCAAATATGATCGAGCAGAGTATTTTCAATTTGCGTCCATCCAAAGTGAAGCTGGGCAGGCATTACTTGCCCAATATAAAGTGCCAGAAAATATTGATAGTGTCCTATTAATCGAACAGGGAAAGGTATATTTTGAATCTACAGCAGCACTTAAAATCTGTAGGAGATTAGATAGTTTTTGGCCTGTTTATTGTATTTTCATCATAATTCCTCCATCTATACGCAATAAAATGTATCGATTATTTGCCAAAAATAGATATCGTCTTTTTGGACGAAAAGCAGCATGTTTAATGCCGACATCTTCACAACGAAAAAGATTTCTCTAACTTTTAAGCTATCCAAGTAAAGTGGATAGCTCTTTTTGTTGAAATCTGTAAAGGAGAGCTCAAGTAAATCATTTAATTCAATAAGCTGCTAGTCTTTGTGAAAGCTAGCAGCTAAGGAAAGCTTGTTAAATTATTGATCTACAACTAAGTAACCCTTTTTTTGTAAAGTAAGTTCAATTAAATCTAAAATGTCAACAGAAGGAGCAGAAATTACATGAAGATGTGTACCACCTGTAAGTTCGGATAAATAACTTGCCTGTGTTTCATTGACACGCTGAATAAATTGTTTTACCTCATGACGGTTAGAAACCATAATGGATGCGGTAATTTCCCCATAAATTGGGTGTTCAACAATAACGTTTTTTACTGTACCACCGCAATCAACTATTGTAATAAGTTCATCTTCTGCATCCTCGGCAGTGTGGAAGCAAGGAATTGTACGATCAACAGTTTGCTGTAATTGTTCCTGATGCATATAAAGATATCCTTGGCTAGTTGCAATAATAGGTTCATTTCTAGCCTTTAATAATGTCATATCATTGACAATGACTTGTCTAGAAACATTAGCGAATTTAGCTAGGTCCGTCCCTGTTATAGGTGCTGCACTTTTTTTTAGTTGTGCTAGGAGTTGCAGTCGGCGTTCTTCGCCTAACATTTTTTTCATAAGAGATCACCTCTGCTTGTAATAAAGGAAGCAGTTTTCCTTAAAACTAGTGTACCATGAAGCATTTCCAACTGCGTGAAATTTTTGTATCCAAATGAAACATTGAACATATGATACGAAGAGAGGAAGGGAGGAAAAAATTGCGTATTCATATTGTCCAAAAGGGAGACACGTTGTGGAAGATTGCGAAAGAGTACGGAGTTTCGTTTGAAGATTTAAAGCGGCTGAATGCCCATCTTGCTAATCCAGATTATATTGTACCGGGCATGGAAATTATCCTACCTGAAAAAATACACAAAGAACCACATAGAGAACATCATCGAGAAACAGATTGGGGAATGCATAGGGAAGGACATAGGGAAGGACATAGAGAGGGTGGACATAGAGAAGGCCAGAGAGAATCCCATAGGGAGGGGCATAAGGAGCACATGCACAAAGAGCATATGCACAAGGAGTCACCTACAAGGCACGTTAAAGAAAAAGAGGTGCAAAGACCAACGCCACCACCAATTATTGTACCACCGCCACCAATGCCAGAACCACAGATGATTCCAATTCCTTATCCAATGCCAATGCCGATGCCTCAGCCAGCGCCTGTTGAGCTTAGCTGGAATCAAAACGTTGTCATGCCAAGTGTAGAGCAAAATGTTTCTCCAATTCAAATACAACCACAGCCCGTAGCCCAACCGGAGGCGCCACCACCAGCACCAATGCCGCAACCGATTTTTATCATGCCACAAATGCCTGCAGTACCACATTGTGCAAGCTGCCATCAGCCAGTGCATCATCATATGTATTGGCCGATGCCGATGCCAATGCCAATGCCTATGGAACCGCAAGTTGAGGCGTATACAATGCCAGAGCAACCATCATGTGAAACGGGATGCGAAAAAGTTGCTGGGGCGGGAGATTTCTTAGAATCTAGTACATCTCCATTCTTCCCTATGAGCCCTGAATATCAGCAAATGCCGGAAATGGAACAGCCATGTGGTTGTCACGCACAACCAGCCATGATGCCGACGTGGCAAATGGACCAATGTTACTGTCCACCGCCATGTCCACCACCATGCCCAATGCCATGTCCATCACATTGCCATATGCCACATTCTTCGGTAGGACCATGGATGTCACCGCATTTTTCTCCAGGCGGGATGACGCCTTATCGATGGTGAAAAAGCGTATATCATTGAAGAAGTAAAACCTAATATTTGGAAGTATAAATATCAATCCAAAAATTATTTTGTGAAACGAGCAAAGCAGATAGAGATAGCGGAAAAGGTAAGGGCTATACATCGACGACTTGGACATTTGGAGCCATCGCTAATCTTACCTTTAATGAAAAGTGAAGATGAGTATTTAATCGTGCAAGATTGGCAAGAAGGAAGTCATAGTGCTAATTTTGCACATCTAAAGGATCGGAAGGAATCACTAAAGCTCTTAAATACATTACATGATACACATAAAAAAATTGCTTGGCAGCGGGTGCCAGGTTTGCACACCTATTCACAGCTTTTAAAATGGCAAATGCGTCATATGCGTTTTAAAAGCAGACGGAATGAATTTCGTGCATTTTTAACAAAAGAAGAAATCAATCAAATTTTACATTATAGTGAGAAATCGTTACAGCTAATCGCTCAGGAAGATGTACCTGAAAAAGAAATAACGCTTTTACATGGAGATGTCGTCCATCATAATTTTTTATGGTGCTCAGATGGGGAATTACGTTTAATTGATTTTGATTTGGCTCACCTAGGGGAAGCAGATGATGAATACATTTTATGGTTACATCGTGTATTGCCTGCCGTAGATTATGACCTTGGTAAAATATTTGCTGAGCTACCAGAGTTGAAACGATTAGATAAAAAAAAGCTACATCGTTTAAAATATCCAAATGAGCTATTACGTGAATGGCTTTTTGCAGTGGATTTACCATTGAACCAACAACTGTTATTTTTAGATTATTTAGTGCCATTTACAAAACGGGCGCTCACATATTGGCCAAAACTGTGGTACGATATTGATAAAATGATAAAGAAATGACCGTCTTTTGGCGGTCATTTTTGTTATGTGAACGACTACATGTGTTGTTTCTAAATATTAAGGAAATTATAGGTTTTTAATCGTGGATAACCTAGAGCATAGTTTTCGTCTAGGCTAAAGCGCTACATCCTCGAGGTCGCTTCGATCCCTCGGGCAAAAGTGGTGGATCGCTTACTTTTGCTTCGGGCTCTCCAGCGCTTGTCAGATGTAAACAAGCGCTTTAGCGCATTTGTTATAGTCGAGCATTCGTTCGTAATATGCTATAATCGAAGACGATGATTGTGAGGGATTATAGAATGTATGATTATTTAAAAGGACAAGTAAAGCGTATAACTCCTGAGTATATCGTCCTTGAACAACAAGGGATTGGCTGGCAGCTAAATACACCAAATCCATTTGCGTTCCGGACATCGGCTCTTGAACAACAAATTTTTGTTCACTTGCATGTACGTGAGGATGCACAAGTGTTATATGGCTTTCCAAATTTAGATCAGCGAGAACTGTTTCGTAAACTTATTTTAGTGTCAGGAATTGGACCGAAGGGTGCACTTGCTATTTTAGCTACTGGGAACCCGCAACAGGTTATCAGTGCCATTGAACGAGAAGATGAATCATTTTTAGTAAAGTTTCCCGGTGTGGGTAAGAAAACGGCACGTCAAATGATTTTAGATTTAAAAGGTAAACTTGGCGGATTGTTGGAGACTATTGAGCTACCAAGTACAGAAGATGAGCTACCGTTATTTGGTGTGAATCCATATAAACATGAGCTTGAAGAAGCTATTCTTGCCTTAATGGCACTTGGTTATTCTGAAAAAGAATTAGAAAAAATACGTCCACAGCTCGAAGAAAATGACAAACTTGAAACAACAGATGCATTTATGAAACAAGCTTTACAATTGCTATTAAAGTTAAAATAGTGAAAGGGGGGGAAGTACATGCCTGAACGTATGATTGCTAGTGAGGCAGGTAGCTATGATGAACAGTTTGAATTATCTTTACGGCCACAAAGATTAGCACAATATATTGGTCAACATAAGGTCAAGGAGAATTTACAAATTTTCATTGAAGCAGCAAAGCTTCGTCAGGAAAGTTTAGATCATGTGCTGCTATATGGACCGCCTGGACTTGGTAAAACTACATTAGCTGCTGTTATTGCTAATGAAATGAATGTCAATGTACGCATGACTAGCGGCCCTGCGATCGAACGTCCTGGAGATTTAGCAGCTATTTTAAGCTCACTGGAACCAGGGGACGTGCTATTTATCGATGAAATTCATCGCCTGCCTCGTGCCATAGAAGAGGTGCTTTATCCTGCGATGGAGGATTTTTGTTTAGATATTGTCGTTGGTAAAGGCCCCGAAGCGCGTTCTGTTCGACTTGATTTACCGCCATTTACACTCGTCGGTGCAACAACAAGAGCTGGCGCATTATCAGCACCTTTAAGAGATCGCTTTGGCGTGTTGTTGAGGTTAGAGTATTATGATAATACGTCACTTGCAGAAATTGTTGTACGTAGTGCGCATTTATTTGATGTTGAGATTGAGCAAGTAGCAGCACTTGAAATGGCGACACGCTCACGTGGTACACCCCGTATTGCTAACCGTTTGCTAAAACGAGTGCGAGATTATGCACAGGTGCTCGGAGATGGTATGATAACGGAGGGACTTGCTAAGCAAGCGCTCGAGCTATTACAAGTCGATCCTAGAGGGCTTGACCATATTGACCATAAACTTGTGACCAATATGATTGAGCGCTTCCGTGGTGGCCCTGTAGGCTTAGATACGCTGGCAGCATCTATAGGCGAGGAACGAGTAACGATAGAAGATGTGTATGAGCCATATTTGATGCAAATTGGCTTTATACAGCGTACGCCACGTGGACGTGTGGCAACACATTCAGCCTACGAACATTTTGGATATGAATATCCCCAACAAACCTAGAAGAAGGAAGTATTTTCATGCGTGTAGAAGATTTTGATTTTGAATTGCCAGAAGAGCTTATTGCACAAACACCACTTTTGGACCGTACAGCTAGTCGTTTAATGGTAGTGACGCCAGGCTCAAAAAATGTAGAGCATCATCATTTTGCTCATATATTAGATGAACTACAAGCAGGAGACTGCCTTGTGTTAAATGATACAAGGGTCTTACCAGCGCGTTTAATGGGTGTTAAAGAGGAAACGGGTGCTCATATAGAAGTACTGCTATTAAAGCAAATGGCAGGTACGGATGAATGGGAAACACTTGTTAAACCAGCCAAACGTGTAAAAGTCGGCACAGTTGTAACATTTGGAGATGGCTTACTGACAGCTACTTGTACAGGAGAGCTTGAGCATGGTGGGCGTACATTTGAGTTTAAATATAATGGGATTTTTTATGAAATTTTAGAGCAACTTGGTGAGATGCCACTACCTCCATATATTCGTGAAAAATTAGAGGACAAGGATCGTTACCAAACGGTTTATGCAAAAGAGCGTGGCTCAGCGGCAGCACCAACTGCAGGCTTGCATTTTACAGAAGAATTATTAGAGCAAGTAAAAGCAAAAGGGGTCGAAGTTGTATTTATCACTTTACATGTGGGACTTGGAACTTTCCGTCCTGTAAGCGTAGATTCAATTGAAAATCACGAAATGCATGCTGAATTTTATAGTGTAACGGAAGAAACCGCATCTATCATAAATCGAGTAAAAAGTAATGGTGGAAAAGTGATAGCAGTTGGTACTACCTCTACACGTACACTAGAAACTATCGGCTCTAAATATAAAGGCGAAGTACGAGCAGAACAAGGTTGGACGTCTATTTTCATTTATCCGGGATATGAATTTACTATTGTAGATGGTTTAATCACAAACTTCCATTTACCAAAGTCTACCCTTGTAATGCTTGTTAGTACGCTTGCAACAAGAGAAACCATTTTAAGTGCATATCATCAAGCTGTAGAAGAAAAGTATCGTTTCTTTAGCTTTGGTGATGCTATGTTTATTCGTCCAAAGGGAGAATAAAGAAAAAATCGGAGTACTGTTTTTACTTTAGATAAGAGAGGAATTTTTATAATTATGACACAACCAGCAATTCGTTATGAGCTACTTCATACTTGTAAGCAAACAGGAGCACGCCTTGGCATCGTGCATACACCACATGGCTCTTTTGAAACGCCAGCTTTTATGCCTGTTGGTACACAAGCAACTGTTAAAACAATGTCACCTGAGGAATTAAAAGACATGAATGCAGGTATTATTCTGTCAAATACGTATCATTTATGGCTACGACCAGGTAATGATATTGTTAAGGAAGCGGGTGGCTTGCATAAATTTATGAACTGGGATCGCCCGATTTTAACAGATTCAGGTGGTTTCCAAGTGTTCTCACTTAGTCAATTCCGTAAAATCGAAGAAGAAGGAGTTCATTTCCGCAATCATTTGAATGGGGACAAATTGTTTTTAAGCCCAGAAAAGGCGATGGAAATTCAAAATGATTTAGGCTCAGATATTATGATGGCTTTTGATGAATGTCCACCTTACCCTGCGACATATGACTATATGCTGCAATCAGTAGACCGTACAACTCGTTGGGCTAAACGTTGTAAAGAAGCACATAAACGTCCAGAAGACCAAGGTCTATTCGGAATTATTCAAGGGGGAGAATTCGAGGAGTTACGTCGTCGTTCTGCGGAAGCATTAGTAGAGCTAGATTTCCCAGGTTATGCAATTGGGGGGCTATCTGTTGGTGAACCTAAGGATGTTATGAACCGAGTATTAGAGTTTACAACACCGTTAATGCCAACGAATAAACCACGTTATTTAATGGGTGTCGGTTCACCTGATTCATTAATTGATGGTGCTATTCGTGGTATTGATATGTTTGACTGTGTATTACCAACACGTATTGCCCGTAATGGCACATTAATGACATCTGAAGGTCGTTTAGTTGTTAAAAATGCAAAATATGCACGTGATTTCGGACCGATTGATCCTAACTGTGATTGCTATACATGTAAAAACTATTCACGCGCATATATTCGTCATCTAATCCGTACAGAAGAAACGTTTGGTATCCGTTTAACGACTTATCATAACTTACACTTCCTGTTGAAGCTAATGGAACAAGTACGTGAGGCAATACGTGAGGACCGTCTGGGTGATTTCCGAGAAGAATTTTTCGAGAAATACGGCTTTAATGGACCAAACGCGAAGAACTTCTAATATTAGTAAAAAGACATGTAAATTTGTGTGAAATGTGAATAATTCTAGCAAAAAAATGTCTATCTTAGAAAAAATATTAGTAATGTAGAAAAAATTTGGGCTTGTCCGTCGCTTTTTTATGGTGGAATAGTCTATACTAAATAAGAATTGGAAAGGGGGCAAGAATCATGGAACAATATTCTGGCTTAATCATGATTTTAATCATGTTCGTTGCAATGTGGTTTATTTTAATCCGCCCTGCTAAAAAGAGACAGCAGGAAACACAAAATATGCAGAGTAATTTGCAACGTGGAGATAAAGTTATTACAATCGGTGGCTTACATGGTGAGGTTGACTCAATTGAGGACACAACTATAACATTAAAAATCGCAGACAATGTGCGCGTAAAATTTGATCGTCAGGCAATCGGACGTATTGTAAATAACTAATATATACCTTCATTCAGTAGAAAATGTCCGCATCATAAAATGAAATGAATACGGTAGAGATTTCTTTGCCGTGGGCAAACCAAAACCTACTAAAATAAAGGAACTCAGTCTAAGAACGTCACGTCTTGTGGCAAGTTATTTGTGCGACAGCGACGGAACACCGACTGAGTAACCAACATCACGTTGATCTAAAGCCTATGGTGGATGTCACGGATTTTTCCAAGGAATGAATTGTGCCTGCACAATTCAAAATTCAGGCTATTTACGCCAAGGCGAAATTAATCTTAAAGGCGTTGTCCAAAAAGTGGACAACGCCTTACACTATATGTAAAGCTTTGTCAAAATGCAGAATTCATTTTTGACAAGGCTTTTTTGTATAAAAAGTAACGTATACGGTCACCTTATGAATTGGGGGTGACTGCATGGAAGAATATTTTACAATTATTTTTAGAACATGCTTTTTATATGTGTTTATCCTAATAATTTTTCGTTTAATGGGTAAACGTGAGGTCGGCGAATTGTCTGTAATAGATTTAGTCGTATCCATTTTAATGGCTGAGGTTGCTGCATTTGCACTTGATGATTTCGAAAGTCCTTTATTTAAAGTAATTTTACCCATCATCATATTGTTTTTCATTCAAATAATAACGGCATATATTTCACTCAAAAATAAAAGATTCCGTGACCTAGTTGATGGTGATCCTGTATTGCTTATAAGGGATGGTGTCATTTTAGAAAGTGAAATGCGCAAGCAACGCTATAATTTAGATGATTTGTGTCAACAATTACGCGAAAACGGAAATGCTTCCGTTACAGATATTGCTTATGCCTATCTAGAGCCCTCCGGCAATTTGTCCGTATACCAAAAAGATGAAAAGGCATTTGTTTACCCACTTATTATCGACGGTGATATTCAGGATAGGCATTTAAAGGTCTTGCATAAAGATACTGATTGGTTAATGGCAGAGCTTGCTAAAAATAATATTACAGATAGTAACACTGTGTTTTTTTGTGTTTGGGAGGAAGATCGGCTTCATATCCAGCTGAAAGAATCTTAAACTTTCTTGGCCAGCTTACGAAGGTAGCGCAAATCAGTTATGCGCAACTGATTGGTAAATAGTAAGAAAGTAAATAGTAAAAACAAGGTTACACAGCTACTTAAAATAAAAGGCAGTGGCATTATTTGCATCAGGAAATACTGAGTAACACAAACAGCAATAAAGCAGCTATATGGCACTACAAACATTCTAAAGCCAGCACGCAAATTTTTACGCTGTCTTACTGTTGCGATATGCAAGAATGAAGTTAATAAAACACCAAAGCCAATTGCTACAACGGCACCTTTTTCTTGTATTCCAGGCTGAGAAGCAAGTACGAACATAACAAAAAGTTTACCAAGACCTCCATAAATGGAGTTCATCATTGCTGCACGAGCCTCACCGATTGCTTGTAAAATAGAATTCAATGGACTTTGTATATAATAAAAATAAAAAATAGGGGCCAATATTTTCACATACCCACGATTTTCTTGTAAGTGAAAGAGCTTCATAGCTAAGTCGTCTCCATGAACGAAAAAGTACGTAGCAGCTACACAGCCCACTAAGGATGATAGTCGCAATGATACAGAAATCCGTTCCTGTAGAAGTGGTATATGCTGGCGTGCCACGGCATCACTAACGGCCGGTATAAGGACAATCGAAAGTGCAGCAGATACAAAGGCTGGGAATAATAATAGTGGGACTAGTACACCCGAAATAACCCCATATAAAATGGTTGCTGCGGAGGCCGTTAAACCAGCCATTGTTAAAGCCTTTAAAAAAATGATTGGCTCTAAAAACCAAGTAAAAGATCCAAACAGCCTGCTTCCTGCAGAAGGTATGGCAATCCGTAACATTGGGGAGGCAGGATAAGCCTCGATTTTGTTTTTCCGTGTCAATAATTTTTTCTTTGAGACAATATAATGCATCCACAAATACAAGAAAGCAACAACTTCAGCTAGAAGCGTAATACCCATAGCAGTGGCTGCTGTAACGGCAGCGTTATCATAGGCAGCGACAAACGGCAGTGTAAATGTGATGAAGCTAATGCGAATAATTTGTTCAATCATTTGAGCCCAAGCTGTTGGTGTAATTTTCGCAATACCCTGTAAATAAGCGCGCAATAATCCAGAACCAACTGACACTGGTACAGCAAAGAGTGCAATCCAAAGCGTGAATGTTGTTTGTTCATTATGTAAAAGAGTAGTCGATATATATGGTATAGTAAGTGCAACAATCGGCATAAAGATGATCATTCCAATAAATGACCAAAGTATAGCCGTACGCATAACACCAAAGATGCCTTCGCGTTTGTTTTTTGCTAGTAACTCTGCTACAATTTTTGCCACAGCGATAGGTAGTCCAAGTTGAATGAGTGAGATGAAGAAAATGAACGCCGGATAGACTGTCATATAAATGCCAACTGCCTCTTCACCAGCGATACGCATAAACTGCATTCTATAAAAGAAGCCAAAGAGTTTCGATAAAAAAATTACGAACATTAAAAATAGTGTACCCCGTACAAAAGAACTCATGCCATCCGTCCCTTCTCAAGCCACAAAAATTCATTTACACTATTTGTATGCAGACATGTCTTACGATACAACTTTGATTGGAGATGATTCAAAATGAGTATGCAGTATGAGCAACTATTTGAAAAAATTCGTCCTGCAATTGATAGTAAGATGGAAGAGTTTAAACATTATCAATACGATGCGATTACAGCAGAAGAGCTATGGCGTTTCTGTATAGAAAAAAAATGGCGCAAAAAAAATATTGAACAATTACGTATACATGAAATTATCTCCACTATTTTTTCAGTATCACCATCCGATATCGTATCATTTAATCAAGTAGAATTTTTACAAAGTAATGATTGGTTTACAGAATTAAATACGGAAGAGTTAAAAATGCTACTTGGTCCGGTTAAAACTTAAGAAGAAAGTGTGAAATTTGTCAAATAATAAAAGAATACTAAAAGTGTTGAATTGACACCAAGCGCAACGTGTTTCATAATGAGTGTGTTGCGCTTTTTTTATTTGTATAAGTATATTTATTCAAAAACCTCCTAATAATTCTTTTGTAAATTTGGAGGATTACACCTATACAAATACAGGGATAAATTTGCGCGTTATGAACGATTGAAATAAGTAGAGCAACCTTTTTGAAGCACAAGCAACATTATTCTAAAGGAAAAGGAGGAATAAACGTTTCAAAAGGACTTGCTATTATACTTGTTTGTAGTGTAAGGACTTGCCTTACACAATTCGAGGAGGATTTATAAATGAAACTAAAAAGTCGTATAGTTGCATTCGTACTACTAATGGTTATTTTTACAGCAACCATCGGTACGACTGTAGGCGGCGTCTTAAAGGACATTAAGCTAGGTCTTGACTTACAGGGCGGGTTTGAGGTTCTTTATGAGGTGAAAGAATTACACAAGGGAGAAGAAATTACACAGGGTGTTTTGTCGGCAACAGCAACAGCGCTTAGCCAACGTATAAATGCTATCGGAGTAAGTGAACCGAGCATTCAGGTTGAAGACAAAAATCGAATTCGTGTGCAATTAGCGGGTGTCGAAGACCAAGAATCAGCACGTAAATTATTGTCTACAACTGCAAATTTAACATTCCGAGATGTCGATGACAATATTTTGCTGGATGGTAATGACCTAAAGCCAGGTGGCGCTAAGGATTCCTTTGACCAGCAAAATCGTCCAATTGTTTCCCTAACATTAAAAGATGCGAAGAAATTTGCTGATATAACTAGTAAAATTGCTGCTAAACCAGCAGGTCAAAATTTACTCGTTGTATGGTTAGACTTTGAAGAAGGTGTCGATTCATATAAAGCTGAATCACAAAAAGCGAAGCCTCGCTATGCATCTGCAGCAACAGTTACTCAAACATTAAATACAACAGATGTCATGATTAGCGGGAATTTCACAGTTGAGGAAACAAAAAATCTAGCGGGTATTTTAGATGCTGGAGCACTACCAGTAAAGCTTAATGAAATTTATTCTACTTCAGTAGGTGCACAATTTGGTGACCAAGCACTGAAAAGTACAATTTTCGCTGGCGTTGTGGGCGTAGTAATAATTTTCTTATTTATGCTATTCTACTATCGTTTACCTGGCTTTATATCCATTATTACACTTGCGATTTTCACATTCCTAGTACTAGTTGTATTCGATTGGATTAATGCCGTGTTAACACTTCCAGGTATTGCAGCTATCGTGCTCGGTATAGGGATGGCAGTTGATGCGAATATTTTAGCAGCAGAGCGTATTCGTGAAGAACTACGAGTAGGTTATTCAGTTAAACAAGCATTCCAAATTGGCTCGAAGCAATCTTTATCAGCAATTGTTGATGCACAGCTAACTACATTATTAGCAGCTGCTGTATTATTCCAATTCGGGACAAGCTCTGTAAAAGGGTTTGCAACAACTTTAATTATTAGTATTTTACTAAGCTTCTTAACTGCTGTTTGGGGTTCTCGTGTACTATTAGGTTTACTAGTCAACAGTGGCTTTTTCAACAATCCAGCGTGGTTTGGTATTGCCAAATCTAAACAGCATAGCTTAGATGAAAATATCGGAACATTAGATTTATCAACGAAATTTGATCGTTTTGACTTTGTACACAACCGTAAGAAATTCTATACATTCTCATTAGCTATTCTTGTAGCCGGTTTAGTGGTTCTTGGTATATTCCGTCTAAACCTTGGTATTGACTTCCAAAGTGGTACTCGTGTGCAAATTGAAGCGGATCAAACTTTAACTAAAGAAGAAGTATCTAAATACTTAGATAGCATCGGCTTCCCATCTGAAGATATCGTTTTGGCAGGTGAAAAGAACAACTCTGCGGTTATCCGTTATAAAGATGATCTATCGCAAGCAGAAATTTTAAAATTCAAAAAAGAAGCGGGCGAAAAATATGGTCATGAACCTGGCGTAAGTACAGTATCACCAACTGTCGGTAAAGAGCTTGTGAAAAATGCTATTAAAGGATTATCATTTGCAGCTATCGGTATCATTATCTATGTAGCGATTCGTTTCGAATGGCGCATGGGTGTTGGAGCAATTGTCTCGTTACTACATGACGTATTCTTAATAGTTGCTGTATTTAGCTTTATGCGCTTAGAAGTCGATATTACGTTTATTGCAGCTGTACTGACAATTGTCGGTTATTCGATTAACGATACGATCGTTACGTTTGACCGGATGCGTGAAAACTTAGATCGATATGATACGATTAAAGACCGTGAAGTGTTAGCGGATATCGTTAACAAATCATTACGTCAAACGATGGGTCGATCTGTTAACACAGTGTTAACGGTTATTATTGTTACTGTGTCACTTCTTATTTTAGGTGCACCGTCGATTCAAAACTTCTCAATCGCGTTATTGATTGGTTTAATCACAGGTATGTATTCTTCCATTTGTATTGCTGCACAAATCTGGTATTCACTTAAAGTTCGTCAAATGAAAAAATCAGATGGGCAAATACACAAAAAAGAGAAAAAACAATGGGGTACTGACGAACCTACTGTTTAACATAAGTCTATAAACAGGGAAAGGAAACATTTCTTTCCCTGTTTTCTTATAAAAAAGAATCTGTTGCTTTCTTAGGAAAGCAGCAGATTCTTTTTAAATTTTGCCCTATAATTCCGTAACATCCGCCGGAGACTTTAAGGTAATAGATGTTTTTTACGTGAAGGCCAGGTACAGGTGTTTGGACACCCGCTGAAAGAAGTTAAAGTTTAAATTGTAGTAGTAATGCTTGGAGTTGCTGAGCGTTATTGCTTAATTCCTCTGCTACCTCATTCACCTGCTGCATTGTTGCAGCTTGCTCTTCTACTGCTTCAGCAATGATTTGTGAATTGCTCGCTGAAATACTTGCACCATTTGCAATGTCTGTTACAGAGGCAGCTACCTCCTCAGCACTAGCTGAGATTTGTTCAGATGTGGCTGATATATCTTCAATTTGGTCAGTAAATGTTTGCACAGACTCTGTAATAGAAACAAAAGCATTACCGGCCTCATGAATTTTTGCTACACCATCCTGTACAGATACTAATCCTTCATGCACAGCAGCTGCAACATTTTTTGTATCCGTTTGAATCTCATTTGTAAGGGCAACAATTTGGCCAGCAGATTGCTTGGATTCCTCAGCAAGCTTTCGTACTTCATCTGCTACAACAGCGAAGCCTTTGCCGTGCTCACCAGCTCGTGCTGCTTCGATGGCCGCATTGAGCGCCAGTAAATTTGTTTGTTCAGTAATAGCCGTAATTACTTTTGTAATTTGCCCAATTTCTTCAGATTGCTTACTTAGCTTTTGCGTTAAATTGGCAATTCGTGTAGTTGACTCAGAAATTGTATTCATCTGCTCCTTGGCAGTCGTAATAGTCTTCCCTCCAGTATTAGCAAGCTGTGTCATATTTATAGCATTGTGGTGTAAATTTTGAGTAGCCTCAGCAATTCGTTGTACACCAGCAGCTGTTTCATCCATA
Source organism: Lysinibacillus sp. CNPSo 3705 (assembly GCF_028674935.1). Classification (NCBI taxonomy): domain Bacteria; kingdom Bacillati; phylum Bacillota; class Bacilli; order Caryophanales; family Bacillaceae; genus Lysinibacillus; species Lysinibacillus sp. CNPSo 3705. The sequence continues at coordinate 183,971 of NZ_JAQZSD010000008.1, forward strand.
GCTAGAGCACTTTGTTGAGAGGCACTAGCAGATGAAGCTATATGGTTTGACGTGTCTTGTACTCGATGTGAGATGTCGCTTGTAGTTGTTGTCACTTCTACCGTGCTAGCGGAAAGCTCTTCAGAAGCGGCAGATAATTGTGTAGCGTTGTCCTGAACATTTTTAAGTAGGACAGATAAATTCTGTTTTAACGCATTCACTGCTGTGGCAAGTGTACCAATCTCATCTTTTGAGTTATGCTCCAGCTGAGCAATTGTTAAGTCACCGTGTGCTAACGTATCGGCTGCATTAATCACTTTACGAAGCGGTTGAATGATGGAGCGTTTTACAAAATACATAAAATATAAACCAACAATTGCACTTATAACAAGTAAGACAATTGAAATAATAATAGCTCGCGTAACGGTTTGGACAACACTACTTTTAACCTCTTGCAGCTGTTCGTCTTGATAAGTTAATAAATCGTTTGTCAGTGTGTAAATTTCTTTGTTACTTTTTGTAACTTCTCCATTTATGTATGATAAGGCTAAATCTGTATTTCCACTATTAAATGCTTGCACTGCTTTATCAGAACTTGTTAGTAGATCTTGTTGTAAATCGGTTACTTGCTTCATAATATTTTTTGTGTAATCGGAACGAACAATACCTGAAAGCTCTTGAATGGTTTCTGATAATAGTTTTTCATAACGTTCTAAATTTGATTTTGTTGTCTCATCCTTACTATTTAGAATATAGGAACGTAAAAAAAGTCCCTGTGAGGCAAGCTGCTGTTGTATTTCATCTGTTAATTGAATTTGTACGATTCTGTTATCTAGTACCTCTACTATGTCTCCCTCAACCGACTTAAATTGAAAAAAAGCAATAATACTTGATAATAAGAGTAAACAAATGAATGAAATAAAACCTATATTTAGTTTTTTCTGAACAGACATATTTGTTCCTTCCTTCTTAAAGTAATAGAAAATCAATGGTATGAATTTACTATAACTTGATATTCTTACGAGGTCAAGTTATAGTAAATTTCTTAAAAATAGGTAGTTTAACTCCCTTTTACTAATGCGCGAGAAGGTGATTTTTCCTATTGTATAATTTGAAAAGTCTCTTTAACATTTTCCCTTTTCTCAGAATTGATTGACAATTTTTATTGTTTGGCATAAAATAAGGCTAACTTTTTCGTTCGATACAAGGTAGTTGGTCTCGGGAGCGAGGTCAGCCTTAGAACAGATGAGCTGAGTTTAGATGAGAATAGCTGAGAAATTGTTGAATAAGAGTAGTAGCATAAGTGTGCAATTTAGAGAGTCAGTGGATGGTGTGAACTGATTTGTAGCTTATGTGAATGGACTTATGAGAGTCGCTAATTATCTTCATCCAGTAGGTTTACAAACACTTACAGAATAAAATGAATGCCTCTGGATATTATTACGCCAAGGCGAAATTTGATGATAGCGAACGGATTCCCCACGTTATAGGGGGTGCTTTGACTTAGATAAATCTTTTTGCCAAGAAAAAAGGTATGTCAATTTTATTGACGAACTAAGGTTGAGCACATAAGGGAGAGCAAATATGCTCTAATATGAGGTGGCAACGCGGTCTTGATCGTCCTCTGCAATTAGGAAAAATCCTTTTTGCAGAGGACTTTTTTTGTTGTTTTTAATTACAGGGGGATGAATGCTTCGCTTTCGTGCAAAAAACATCATCCCCCAAGGGAACAGAAATCAACACTACACTTTGTGATTTCTAATAAATTTTTGTCCATTATCAGAAATTAGGGGTGACATTTTGTTAAAACGTACACCATGCAAATAGTTGATTGGAGTGGAGGCTGGGCGACTCCTTGGGGATCAGCGTCACAGATGAGACCCTGGAGCGAGCATCGCGAGTGAAGCGGCTCATCGGACGCCCTCAGGAAAGCGCCCAGCCGGAACGGAAAGCAACCTTACGCTATGTTGATGCCCCTTTTATTCAACAAATATCGATTCAGCTGCTAAACATTTGTAAGTCCAATGGTAGTGGATTTTTAAGAAAAGGAGCTTGGTCACTATGCTATCTACGAGTTCAAGAACAAAAATGAAAACGATTAATGCTGATTCTTTAACACCGATTTTAATTTTTAGACGCCTAAAAGGAAATCTAAAATTTTTACTTGAAAGTTCAGCGCAGCATGAAGGAGCAGGTCGTTTTTCTTTTATTGGTGCTAATCCAAGAAAAACGTATAAAGGCTTTGGAGATGAAATTCAGGAATATTCACATAAGACCGGAAACACCTATACACATAAGGGCGACATGTTCGTATTATTGAAAAGATTAATGCCACGCATTTCCAATACGATACAATTCCCATTTTCAAGCGGAGCGGTTGGCTATGTTGGTCGTGATGCCATAACAACATTATCGACTGATCAGGATAAAGTGCAACTACCAGATGTGCATTTCCATGTGTATGAGACAATCATTGTGTTTGACCATGTAACAGATGAAGTTACTTTAATTTATACGAATATTGATGCAGAAAAAAAAGAACCCAATTTAGAAGAGTTGGCAGAGCAGCTTTTAAAAGGTAGAGAGGATGAGGATAAAAGTTGTAGTTATGAAACTTTTGAATCGTCTACGAATGAACAATTTGCAACAACTCTAACATCTATCAAAGCTACATTAGATGAAAATATGACAAGGGCCGTCCTATCAAAGCGTTTGTTAGCAAATTTACAAGGAGAAGCTTTCGCTTTATATCGTCAATTGCGTAAAAAACAACCTGCCCCGTATATGTATTATGTAGAGTTTGAGGATCATGTTGTTTTAGGAACATCTCCTGAAAGCCTAATTCGTGTAAAAGGTGAGCGTGTGATGGCGACACCAACAGAGGGGACATTTCCTAGAGGTTCCACAAAAGGTGAAGATTTAGAACTTGAACGAAAGCTCTATGAAAACACAAATATAAGGAAGTCACATGCTGTACTTGTTTCAGCCGTGCAACAAGAATTACAGTCTGTGTGCTTCCGAGATTCCATTCAAATCATAGAGGCGATGAGAATTGAGCGTTCAAAGCATGCATTACACATGACATCGAGAGTTGAAGGACAAATATTACCGATGCTTCATGCACTTGATGTATTAGCTGCGACATTACCATCCTTTGTATCAACAGTTATTCCGAAAGATCAGGCAAAGGACTATTTAGAAAAATCTAGTCGAACTTTAAGAGGAGCACTTGGATTTATTGGTTTTAACGGTCATCTTGATTTTGCTTTAACATGGAAATCCATTGTTATAGAAAATGAAACGATGCATATGCAAACAACTGTAATGGTGACCAAATACACAAATGTCGATGAAAGTTTAACACAAATAGAAGAGAATGAGCAGGAATTTTTGCAGCTACTTGAAAAAGAAGGAGGCTCACATTAATGGAAGATATTCGTCAAAAAGTACAACGACGAGAGCATTTAATGTATGAGGAAATGCTACAGGCGGCAACATGGATGTTCCAAAATGACACACCGAAAGAAGAAATCGCAAGCTTTTTAACGGCATTATCTGTCAAAGGTGAAACAGCACATGAAGTAGCGGCATTAGCTACCATTATGCGTTCATTTGCACTAGACGTACCAGCAAAAGCAGGTGTCTATATGGATAATTGTGGAACTGGTGGTGATGGTCTTAATACATTTAATATAAGTACGGCTTGTGCCTTTGTGTTAGCAGGGGCAGGTGTCAAAATGGCGAAGCACGGTAATCGTAAAATTTCTTCGGCATCAGGAAGCGCTGATGTTTTGGAAGCACTCGGTATTCATACGAATATTTCCATTGAACAAACTGTTGAGCTATTAGAGAAAGAAGGAATTGCCTTTTTATATGCACCAAATGTCCATCCAAAATTAAAGCGAATTGGTGAGGTACGTCGCGCACTAGGCAAGCCAACTATATTTAATCTTGTCGGCCCACTTACGAATCCAGTGCCTTTATCGACGCAATTTACCGGCATTAATCGTCCGAATTTTGTCATGGAGTATGCTTCCGTATTACAAATGCTCGGGCGTAAACGTGCAATGATCGTTTCGGGGCCACTAGGTTTAGACGAGGCGTCATTAGCTGGCCAAAATACTTTTGTCTTAGTAGATAAAGGAGACTTGATTCCTTTTTCTTTAACTCCAGAGGATGCGGGTCTTAGCTATGCACCAATAGAGGCTATTCGTGGAGGCAATGCGGACGAAAATGCCGCAATTATGCGTCAATTATTAGCTGGTGAACAAAGTGCTTACTTTGACACAGTTTTATTGAATGCTGGTATTGGGTTGTTCAGCTATGGAATTGCTGAAACCGTTAAAGAAGGTGTAGAAATGGCGAAGGATAGTATTTTCAGCGGGCGTGCCCTTCAAAAATTAGAGGCAGTCGTTGCTTATAGTGAGCATATTAACAGAGTGGAGGTCCAACAATGAATATCTTAAATAAAATTCTTGAACAAAAAAAGATAGAAGTTAGTGCTTTACTTGAACAGCCCGATCCGTTAGCTAATTTTACAGAAAAGCTACGACCGTCTTTATTTGAACGATTGAGAAAGGCTGAGACATTACAGGTTATTTCTGAAATGAAGCGCGCCTCCCCCTCAAAGGGGCTAATCGCACAAGGGGCAGATCCAGTGGCGCAGGCAAAAACTTATGTAGAAGCTGGAGCGGCGGCCATTTCTGTTTTAACAGATAAAAAGTTTTTTAAAGGCTCCTTTGATGATTTAGCCGCAGTTGCAAATGCTGTTCAAACGCCACTTCTTTGTAAGGACTTTATGATTGAGCGTGTTCAAATTCGATTTGCAAAGGCAGCAGGTGCATCTATTATTTTACTAATTGTAGCCGCGTTAACAGATGAGGCATTACGCGATTTATATAGCTATGCAATAAGCTTAAATCTAGAGGTATTAGTGGAGGTGCATGATTTAGAGGAACTTGAACGTGCTATTGCAATTGGTGCCAAGCTGGTTGGCGTCAATAATCGAGACTTACGTACGTTTGAAGTGAACTTAGAGCGAACACGTGAAATTGCTAAAGCTTTTCCGTTCGGAGAAGAGAAAGTTTTAATAAGTGAAAGTGGGATTTCGACGCAAGAAGACGCTAAAGCGGTGGCGGCTATGGGAGCTAGTGGCGTTCTTGTAGGTGAGTCATTAATGCGCAGTGGTAATCCAGGTAATACGCTAAAAAGTTTACAGGTCAATAAGGTAGGTGCATCTGTATGACGAAGGTGAAAATTTGTGGACTGAAGGAACAACAGCATGTGCAGGCAGCAATCGAGGTAGGAGCGGATGCCATTGGTTTTGTCTTTGCGCCAAGCAAACGAAGAGTGACGGTTGAACAGGCACAGCAACTAGCAAAATATGTACCGGAGGGCGTTTTGAAAATCGGTGTTTTTGTCAATCCAAGCGTGGAGGAATTACGCACAGCGGTAGAAAGTGTGCCATTAGATTATGTGCAGTACCACGGAGAAGAATCTTCGGAGTTTATTCGTCAGCAAGGTTATCCGGCTATTAAAGCTTTGTCTGTAAGAGGTGTTAAAGATGTTCAGGCAGCTGCTATATATGATGCAGACTATTATTTGTTTGATGCACCAGGGACAGATTTTAAAGGTGGTAGTGGGCACACGTTTGATTGGACCCTTTTAGAGACGGTAGGGATTCCGCGAGAAAAGCTAATTTTAGCAGGTGGTTTGCAAGCTGAAAATATAGAAGAAGCCGTATCACTTGTGTCGCCATTTATGGTAGATGTATCGAGTGGTGTAGAGACAGACGGTGTAAAAGACATAGCCAAAATAAATGCATTTTTACAGGCAGTGAGAAAGGGAGAGCATAATAGTGAATTCAATTGCAAATAGTGTACCGACAAAGGAAGGGCGTTATGGAAAATTTGGTGGACAATTTGTTCCCGAAACATTAATGACCGCTTTGTTGGAATTAGAGACGGCCTATGATGAGGCAATGAATGATCAAACTTTTACTGAGGAATTGGCCTATTATTTACAACAATATGTTGGTCGTGAGACGCCATTGTATTACGCAAAAAATTTAACAAAAGAGCTAGGCGGCGCGAAGGTTTATTTAAAGCGTGAAGATTTAAATCATACTGGAGCCCATAAGATTAATAATGCGATTGGTCAAGCGCTTCTTGCTAAACGAATGGGTAAAAGGAAAATAGTGGCGGAAACAGGTGCAGGACAGCATGGAGTGGCTACGGCAACTGCATGCGCATTATTGAATCTTGAATGTGTTGTATTTATGGGTGCAGAGGATATAAAACGCCAACAGTTGAATGTGTTTCGCATGGAGTTACTCGGTACAAAAGTAGAGTCTGTAGAAACAGGTTCAAAAACATTAAAGGATGCTGTCAATGCTGCACTGCGCTACTGGGTGACAAATGTTGAAGATACTCATTATATTTTAGGATCAGCTTTAGGACCGCATCCATTCCCGAAAATCGTGAGGGATTTCCAGCGTGTAATTGGTGTTGAAACTAGGGAGCAGATTTTAGCTAAAGAAGGATGTTTACCAGATGCAGTTGTTGCTTGTATAGGTGGTGGTAGTAATGCAATCGGTATGTTCCATCCTTTTGTCGATGATGAAACTGTTGCGCTATACGGGGTAGAGGCTGCAGGTAGTGGTATTGAGACAGGAAAGCATGCAGCAGCAATTGCCGGTGGACAGCTAGGCGTCTTACACGGTGCATACATGTATTTATTACAAGATGAAAATGGCTTCGTGCAAGAAGCACATTCTATTTCGGCTGGTCTAGATTATCCAGGGAAGGGCCCAGAGCATTGTTATTTACATGATATTGGGCGAGTTAAATTTGATGCGATTACAGACAATGAAGCACTTGATGGTTTGCAATTACTGTGTAGAACAGAAGGTATACTACCTGCACTAGAAAGCTCTCATGCCATTGCCTATACAGCAAAACTTGCGAAGACAATGTCTACAGATGACATCATAGTTGTGTGCTTATCTGGCCGAGGAGATAAAGATGTTCATACTGTCCGTAAAGTATTAGGAGGAGATATGTTATGACAACATTACAGCAGGCAATTGAAGAAGCGAAAATCGCTGGGGATAAAGCATTTATACCATATATTATGGCCGGCGATGGAGGGCTAGAAACTTTGAAGCCTACGATTTTGAAGCTACAGCAAATGGCTGTAACGGCCATTGAAGTTGGTATACCGTTCACGGATCCTGTAGCGGATGGACCTACGATAGAGCAAGCAGGTGAGCGAGCTTTAGCAGAAGGTGTAACATTACGTAAAGTGCTAGAAGCATTAGCTTCATTTAAAAAAGAAATTCAAGTTCCGTTAATTGTTATGACTTATTTTAATCCAGTTTTAGCTTTTGGGTTAGAGGCTTTTGCGAAGGCTTGTGTAGCGGGGGGCGTTAAAGGATTAATCGTTCCAGATGTACCGCTTGAAGAAAGTACCGTTTTATGTGATACATTAAATCCTCATGGTATCGACATCGTTCAACTTGTATCGTTAACAAGTCCTCCAGAGCGAATTGTACGTATCGCGGCTGCCAGCCAAGGCTTTGTCTATGCTGTGACAGTCAATGGAATCACAGGGGCTCGTACAACCTTTGCGAATGATTTACATGATCATTTTGCTCGCTTACGTGAAGCCTGTCAAATACCAGTACTAGCTGGCTTTGGAATATCAACGCCAGAGCAAGTGGTAAATATGGGGGCACTTAGTGACGGTGTAATTGTTGGCAGTGCGATCGTGACAGCATTGCATGAAGGTAATTTGGAGAAAATTGAGGCGTTAGTGTCTGCTTCAAAAGATGTGATTCACAAGTCTACTCTTTAATGGAGTAGGCTTTTTTTCTGTTGAGACTGATTCCGAAGGCTTTGACGGTTCTATCTGTCGCTCTGATTGCTATCAATGGGTAGTTTAGTAAAAATAACGGATTGAATAGAAAATCTGATGGTTAAAACTATCAATCTGACAGATAGTGCGGATAGGCTAGATTTTCGGTATAATAGCTTTCGTGAGGAAGTGAAAAGATGATTCTATCAAAAAAGAGATGGCGAGTAGAGCGCCCAGACGCTAAGCTTGTCCAAACATTACAAAATGACCTACAACTTTCTGCAATTGCAGCAAAAATTTTAGCAGCGCGTGGCTGTGAAACAACTGCTGATGCAGAGAGTTTATTAAATATGACAGAAGCAAGTATCCATGACCCATTTTTAATGCATGGTATGGCAGAAGCTGTAGCACGTATTGAGCAAGCGCTTGATAATGGAGAAAAAATCCTAGTTTATGGAGATTATGATTGCGATGGTGTCTCAAGCACGACAATCATGTTGAATGTGTTACTTGATCTCGGTGCCGATGTATCGTTTAAAATACCAAATCGATTTATTCACGGTTATGGACCGAATGAAGCGCTATTTCGTGAAGCACATGAAGAGGGCGCTCAGCTAATTATAACCGTTGATAATGGTATTTCAGGTATTGAACCAATTCGTGTCGCGAAGGAACTAGGCATGGATGTTATCGTTACAGATCACCATGAACCAGGCGATGAATTACCACCTGCCGATATTATTTTACATCCTCGTATACCAAAAGGACATTATCCATTTGGCGAGCTTGCAGGCGTGGGGGTAGCTTTTAAGTTAGCGCATGCTCTATATGGAGAATTGCCAACGCATTTAATGGAATACGTAGCTGTTGGAACAGTAGCGGATTTAGTACCATTAGTTGATGAAAATCGCTACCTAGTAAAACGCGGAATAGAAGAAATGCGCCGATCACTCACCCCTTGGGTACAAGCAATGTGTGAAGTAGCCAGTGCAGAGCAAGCAAAAATTAACGAAGAAACAATCGGATTTTACTTTGGACCGCGCTTAAATGCAGTTGGTCGACTAGGAGAAGCGGCGCCAGGTGTCGAGCTATTAATGGCTGAGGATAATGCTAAAGCAATAGCATTAGCGAAGCAGCTTAATACGTGTAATAGTGAACGCAAAGATATAGTAAAGAGCATTACAGATGAGGCGATAGCTCTCATTGAATCAGATAAAAAAATCGGGGATTCACTCGTGTTAGTTATTGCTGGAGAAGGCTGGAATGCTGGGGTAGTAGGGATCGTCGCGTCCCGTCTTGTTGAGCTCTATTATCGTCCTACAATTGTACTGTCGTTAGACTATGAAAAAGGAACAGCTAAAGGCTCAGCTCGTAGTATTGAAGGCTTCCACTTATATAATGAATTAGCGAAGAATCGAGATATATTACCTCATTTTGGTGGGCACCCTATGGCAGCAGGGATGACATTACCCATTGAGCATGTGGATGAGTTAAGGTCACGCTTAGATGATCAAGCAAGAGCGTGTTTATCAGAGGAACAATTGACACCTGTACTCAATATTGACATACCGCTAAAAATGGATGAAATTTCAGCGGATGCTATTGAAGAAATTTCGACGCTTGGTCCATATGGTACTGATTTTCCGAAGCCTGTTTATGTGCTCGAGGATGTGGAGATATCCTCCATGCGGAAAATTGGAGCAGCAGAAAATCATATAAAAATGGAATTGACGGATGGCTATGAAAAATTGGATAGTGTCGGATTCAATAAAGGACATTTACACGACGAATTAACATATGGAATTAAAGTATCATTTACAGGGGATTTACAAATTAACGAATGGCAAGGACGTAAAAAAGCACAATTTATGATTGAGGATGTCCAAACGACTGAATGGCAATTATTTGATATTCGTGGTATTCGCCAAACATCCCGCTGGTTAAATACGGTTCCAAAAGAGGAGGCAACATTTATCGCCTTCCGTTCAGAAACGGTGACCTATTACCAGTCGTTAATTGGTGTACCAATCCTAACAGTGGATCCTACACTTTCAAATGTAGAACAAAGCAATTATATCGTCCTACTGGATTTGCCACAAAATGTTCAAATGTTAGAAAGTGTCTTACGAAAAACTGCTCCTTCCCGTATATATGCACATTTTTATATGCCTGATTCTCAGTACTTCAATGGATTGCCTACACGTGAGCAATTTTCCTGGTATTATAAGTTTTTAAAAAATCGCCCTGCCTTTCCATTAAATATGCATTTGGCGGAATTGGCTAAACATACAGGTTGGCCGTTAGATGCATTAAAATTTATGACACAGGTGTTTTTTGAACTTGATTTTGTTAAAATGGAGAGTGGACTGACGACTGTCAACGTGAATGCACCAAAACAGGCACTTACAGAGGCACCGTCTTACAAACAGCGTTCAGAACAGATTGAAATGGAGCAAAAGCTAGTATATGCCCCTTATATAGAATTAAAACAATGGTTTGATGAACGATTACATTAATATACGATTAAGTTTCGTAGGAGGAACAATAACATGGATTTAAAGCAATACGTAACAACGGTTGAAAACTGGCCGAAAGAGGGCATTAGCTTCAAAGATATTACAACAATTATGGATAATGGTGCTGCATACAAATATGCAACAGACCAAATCGTAAGTTACGCAAAAGAATTAGGTGCTGAAATTGTGGTAGGTCCTGAGGCTCGTGGCTTCATTATCGGATGTCCAGTTGCTTATGCGCTTGAAATTGGTTTTGCGCCTGTTCGTAAGCCAGGAAAATTACCGCGTGAAGTGATAAGTGCTGACTACGGTCTTGAGTACGGTAAAGATACGCTAACAATGCACAAAGATGCAATTAAACCAGGGCAAAAAGTATTAATCTGTGATGATTTACTTGCGACTGGCGGTACAGTTGAAGCGACAGTGCGTTTAGTTGAACAATTAGGCGGTCAAGTTGTGGGCTGTGCCTTCCTAATCGAGTTAAAAGAGCTGAATGGTCGTGCAAAACTTGGTGACTTAAACATAAAAACACTTATTGAATATTAAAAAAGGATTTGGTTGATTGAAGTGAAGACTGACGTCCCCCTGGGAAAGCGCTTAGCCGGAACGGAAATCAATCTCTCGTTTTATAGAAGAGTCATACAATAATATGAAAAGCGCCACATTTTTGTGGCGTTTTTTTTATTTTATTGAGATTAATCGATATAGTGAGCATTAAAAATTTTTATATTCAAAAATAAGTGAGAGTTTGCTTTGTCATATTAGGTAATTGATGCTTTTACAGCAACAAAATTTGGTGGTAACCCAGCAGCTGTAGTGATCCATGAAATTATGAAAAATCCATTTTGAACAATCATTTTTCAAAATGGATTCTTTTGTGTAGGTTCGTTTTTATTCTTCATCATTAGATTGAATTATTTTTTGGATAGTTTTCAATGTTTCATAAAAATCATTGTATTTTTCTAAGCCGATATCATTGATAATTCTTTCTTGGATATCTTGCCAAATTGGAGCAGCCTCGTTTAATTTTTCAACCCCTTTATCAGTTAGTGTAATGACCTTTGCTCGAGCATCTTGCGGATCTCTTGTTAAATTTACATAGCCATTGCGCTTTAACAAATTAATATTACGTGTAATGGTTGTTTGATCGAGCAGTAAAATTTCACCTAGTCGACTAATGGAAACTGATTGTTGAAGATCGATATTTGCTAGCATTGAGTATTGTGTAACTTTTAAGCCAGTGGGCTGTAGTAAATTATCATAAAATTGTGTTACGAGTCGCGTTTTTTTTCGAAGGTTTGCACATACACATATTTGTGTGTAATCTATATTCTTCATTGGTCCGTACTCCTTTTCGAGTTGGTTCACTATTATAGTAGCCCTATTGATTTATTTTGTTAAGTTGGAAAATGTTTCTTGACAGTAATAAAAGTGATTACTAAGATTATATATGTATATACATGATTTTAGGAAGTCATTTACCCTAGTAATACATGCATATACATGTAATTGAGCTGTAATTTAAAAAATCTTATAAGAATTGAAGGTGTCAAGATGAGGCGTATTCATTATAGCTGGTTTATTTTAGTCGTAACCTTTTTCTCCATTATTGTTGCAGGGATTACAATGTCGTCATCAGGAGTTTTTATAGACTCCTTTGAAAAAGAATTTAATTGGGATCGATCTATAATTGCTTTAGCTTTTGCAGTGAGTCTATTTTTATATGGTTTTTCGGGTCCGTTTATGGCGGCGTTACTAGAAATAGCGGGATTAAAGAACATGATGCTAGGTGCAATGACTACATTATTTATTGGCATGATGCTTACGCTTTTCATGACTCAATCATGGCAGTTAATCGTTATATGGGGCGGAATTATTGGTTTAGGAGCAAGTCTTTTTTTAACGGTGTTAAGTCCTTATGTAGCTAATCGTTGGTTTGTGAAAAGTAGAGGATTGGCAGTAGGGATTTTAACGGCGAGTACTGCAACAGGGCAGTTAATTCTCTTACCATTATTGGCGATTATGATTGAAAATTATTCCTGGCGATGGGCGATTGGTTTAATGCTTATTCTAAGTATTGTTATGTTCATCACCATTTCAATATTTATGAAAAATAAACCACAGGATATAGGGATTCTTCCTTATGGACTGGAAGAAGATCTAGAAGTGCAACAAGAGAATCATAAGAAAAATCCGATTAGTATTGCTTTTAATGGTTTATTTGAGGCAATAAGGAAGAAAGAATTTTGGCTATTAGCGGGAAGTTTTTTTATTTGTGGACTGTCAACTAGTGGGTTAGTTGGTACTCATTTTGTTTCTTACTGTATTAGCTTTGGTGTCCCTTTAGTAACCGCTGCATCCTTTCTTTCCTTTATGGGAGTGTTTAACCTTGTAGGTACTACTTTATCCGGGTGGCTGTCTGATCGTTTTGATAATCGATGGTTATTGTTTTGGTATTACCTTTTAAGAGGAATGGCTCTGCTTTTACTCCCGTATGCATTAATGCAAGGGTCGCTAACTTTACTGACAATCTTTACAATATTTTATGGATTAGATTGGATTGCTACAGTACCTCCAACGATTAGTATTTCTAGACAAATTTTTGGTACGAATAAAAGTGGCATTATTTATGGGTGGATTTTCGCATCACATCAAGCAGGAGCTGCAGTTGCTGCCTATGGTGGAGGCCTCATTTATAAGTTTTTTAATTCATATAGTTGGGCCTTTTTCCTTGCTGGAATGTTCTGTGCATTGGCAAGTTTATTTGTCATCATCGTGAAAAAACAAACACCCCATCATGCCAATATTTGAACTAGCTACTGGCTTTGCTTAGGGCGATACTATTGACTATCGTCGGTTCTCAAAATTTTGTCAGCTAATATTGATATGCGCCGCAAACGTAAGAAAGAACGCCGCTAAAGTATAAAGTTGCGCCGCAAATGAAAGGAAGAACGCTGCTAAAGTATAAAGTTGCGCCGCAAACGAAAGGAAGACCGCCGCTAAAGCAAAAAGTTTCGCCGCTAACAGAGCAAAGAACGCAGCAAAACCCGAATTTCCGCAGCTATCGATTTCACGTATAGAAAACATTTGTTGCTGTTGCATAGTGACAGCTTCGCTTTCGTACCACCTGACACCTTAATTTCATTAAAGTAATAGCTATCGCAACATAAGGTTGAAGCCAATATCGTATCGGTTTCAACTTTTTTCATTAAAAAATTTTTGACACCACCCAAACAAAAGTTTATAATGTAAACAAATATAACAAAAGGTGATGCTATGAATGAAAGAGAACAGGCGGTCCTTGCATTAATTCGCCAGAATCCGTTTATGTCTCAACAAGAGATGGCCGATAAAATGAATCTGTCTCGACCAGTCCTTGCTAATTTAGTATCGAGCTTGACGAAACAGGGGAAAATTGTAGGCCGTGCGTATATTTTACCTGAGGAAAATGAAATCATTTGTATCGGTGGAGCCAATCTTGACCGAAAATTTCATGTGAAGGGGAATGTCCAGTTCGGTACATCTAATCCTGCAAGCTCTTCATTTAGTGTAGGGGGTGTTGGACGAAACATTGCTGAAAACTTAGGCAGATTAAATCATCAAGTAACATTGCTGACTACTGCCGGCAAAGATGCTGATTGGCAAGTGATCCAAGAAGCTTCGGAGCCATTTATGAATTTACGTTATGTGGAGCAGTTACCAGACGCTTCGACTGGTTCCTATACCGCGATTATGGATGAGCAGGGCGAGCTAGCATTAGCGGTAGCGAATATGGAAGTATATGATCTTTTATTGCCAAGTTTGCTAAAAAAACATGAGGCAATGCTCATGAACGCAGGCTGCTTTATTATGGACTTGAACTGTCCAAAGGAAACAGTGGCTTACATACAGCAGGTTGCAATTGCCCGTGACATTCCGTTTGTCATCGTACCGGTATCTTCGCCAAAAATGAATCGATTACCTGATACGTTGCAAGGTGTAACATGGTTTATTTGTAACACAGATGAGGCAGAGACGATTGTTGGTCATAAAATCGAAAACGCTGTGCATTATGAAAAGGCTTTACAGCAACTTCTTACATTAGGTGCTGACCACGTAATTATTACAGCGGGTAGCAAGGGTGTGTATGCAGCTTCCGTTACAACGAAGCCAAGCAATTACGCGGCGAAAGCTATAGAAAAAATTGAAGATGTGACAGGTGCCGGGGACGCCTTTGTAAGTGCTGTAATCCACAGCTGGCTTACTGGGCAATCCTTTGCAACATGTATTGATGCAGGCTTAACGAATGCCAAAAATACGCTTGCATCCCCATATACAGTAAGACCTGAGCTATCAGTTGATTTGTTAAACAATGAAATGGAGGAATAACAACATGAAAGAATTCATCGTATTATCAGAAGAAGTAAAAGCAGGACAAGCAAAAGGCTTACCAATCGTAGCATTAGAATCAACAATTATTTCTCACGGAATGCCATATCCACAAAATGTTCAAACAGCACGTGAAGTAGAACAAATTGTTCGAGATAATGGTGCAGTACCAGCAACAATAGCTTTAATCGATGGTAAAATTAAAATTGGATTATCAGATGAAGAACTTGAAATGTTCGGTAATGCTCAAGGCGTAGCAAAAGCATCTCGTCGTGACTTAGGCTATCTTTTAGCAACAAAAAAATTAGGAGCGACGACTGTAGCAGCAACAATGATTTGTGCTGAGCTAGCTAATATTGAAATTTTTGTAACTGGCGGTATCGGTGGCGTACACCGTGGTGCAGAAACAACAATGGATATTTCAGCGGATTTAGAAGAATTAGCGCAAACAAATGTTGCTGTAATTTGTGCGGGGGCTAAATCAATTTTAGATATTGGTTTAACTTTAGAATATCTTGAAACAAAAGGTGTACCAGTTGTTGGATACGGTACTGATGAGCTACCAGCATTCTATACACGCCAAAGTGGTTTTGCTGTAAACTTCAAGATTGATACGCCAGAAGAAGTGGCAGAAATGCTACGTGCCAAATGGCAATTAGGCTTAAAAGGTGGAGCTGTTATTGCTAATCCAATTCCAGAGACTGAAGCTCTTGAGAATGCATTCATTACAGGAATCATTGAAAAAGCTTTGGTAGAAGCAGAAGAAAACGGTATTAACGGTAAAAACGTGACACCATTCTTACTTGGAAAAGTGAAAGAATTAACAGAAGGTAAAAGCCTTGATGCCAATATTGCATTAGTAAAAAATAATGCGGTAGTTGGGTCAAAAATTGCTGTAGCGTATAATAAATTAAGTAAATAACCTATGGATATAGAAAGAGACCCTTTGCGGAATATTGCATTCGCAAAGGGTCTTTTTATTCATTTCCTAGAATATATTTCCCATTTCTCACATTGTTCACGAGAATAACTAAACAAAATGACACAGTTACTTTACAATAGCCCATAATATTTTATACAATTAAGTTTATATCTAATCTGAAAAATTTGACGAGCAAGGTGGACATGTTATGGCGAAAGAGCAAATTTTGACTCCCGAGGACGTTTTTGAGTTAGTCAAATCCTACATGAATGAGGAAAATGTCGCATTCGTGAAAAAAGCATATGAATTAGCAAGGGATGCCCATATTGAGCAATTCCGAAGCTCAGGTGAACCGTATATTATTCATCCTGTGCAAGTAGCTGGTATTTTAGCTGAATTGCAAATGGATCCTGCAACAGTGGCGGCTGGTTTTTTGCATGATGTTGTCGAGGATACGGATTTTACGCGTGACGATTTGGTTCGTGAATTCGGCGAAGAGGTTGCGGTGCTTGTAGACGGTGTAACAAAGCTAGGGAAAATTAAATATTTATCTAAAGAAGCGCAACAAGCAGAAAATCATCGAAAAATGTTTGTAGCGATGGCGCAGGATATTCGTGTCATTTTGATTAAACTGGCAGACCGCCTACATAATATGCGCACGTTAAAGCATTTACCTGCCGAAAAACAACGCCGTATTTCAAAAGAAACGCTTGAAATTTTTGCACCACTTGCGCATCGTCTTGGGATTTCGACTGTTAAATGGGAGCTTGAGGATACGGCACTTCGTTATTTAAATCCACAGCAATATTATCGCATTGTCAGTCTTATGAAGAAAAAACGTGATGAGCGTGAGGCATATTTAGATAATGTAATGGGTGAGATGAAGTCACAGCTTACAGATGTTGAAATTGAAGCAGATATTTATGGTCGCCCAAAACATATTTACAGTATTTATCGTAAGATGGTGTTACAAAAGAAACAATTCAATGAGATTTATGATTTATTAGCCATTCGTGTACTTGTCGATAGTATTAAAGATTGCTATGCCGTACTTGGAATTGTGCATACATTATGGAAGCCAATGCCAGGGCGTTTTAAAGATTATATTGCGATGCCAAAACAAAATCTATATCAATCCCTGCATACAACAGTAATTGGTCCTTATGGTGACCCGCTAGAAGTTCAAATTCGTACGAAGGAAATGCATAAAATTGCCGAGTACGGGATTGCAGCGCATTGGGCGTATAAAGAAGGTAAAAAAGTTGATAATGAAAAACAAAATGTCGACCAAAAATTAACGTGGTTCCGAGAAATTTTAGAATTCCAAAATGAATCTTCTAATGCTGAAGAGTTTATGGAATCTTTAAAATTTGATTTATTTTCTGATATGGTCTATGTTTTCACGCCTGAAGGAGATGTCATTGAATTACCAGCAGGCTCTGTACCTATCGACTTCGCATACCGTGTGCATTCAGAAGTTGGAAATCGTACAATTGGCGCGAAAATTAATGGTAAAATGGTACCGCTTGATACACCGTTAAAAACGGGGGACATTATTGAAATTTTAACGTCTAAGCAATCATTTGGTCCTAGTCGCGATTGGCTGAAAATAGCTCAATCTTCTCAGGCGAAAAATAAAATAAAGCAATTTTTCAAACGTCATCTTCGTGAGGAAAATATCATCAAAGGTAAAGAGATGATAGAAAAGGAAATCCGTGCTCAAGGTTTTGATGTGAAAGAAACAATGTCAGCGGACAATTTGAAGCGAGTATGTGAAAAATTTAACTACACAAATGAAGAAGATTTATATGCTGCTGTCGGCGTGAATGGAATTACAGCTCAGCAAGTTGCTAATCGTCTAGCGGAAAAGCGCCGCAAAGAGCGTGAACAGGAAGAAGCACTTGAGAAAATTGAGCAAAAAATGAAAAACCCTATTCCGCAAAAACGTACGGAATCGGGTGTTATCGTAAAAGATATCGACAATATGCTAATTCGACTTTCGCGTTGCTGTACGCCAGTTCCTGGAGATGAAATTGTAGGCTTCATTACGAAAGGAAGAGGTGTTTCAGTGCACCGTGCTGACTGTCCAAATATTCAAGTTGATGATGAGCAGGAGCGCTTAATAGAAGTTGAATGGGAACATGGGCTTACTCCAGAGAAAAAAGAATACCCTGTCGATATTGAAGTGTCAGCTTTCGATAGACCAGGAATTTTAAATGAAATCATGCAAATTGTTAGCGAAACAAAAACGAATATTTTAGCAGTGAGTGGCCGTGCAGATCGTGATAAAATGGCAACAATTCATTTAACGATTTCAATTTCAAATATTTCGCATTTGCATAAAGTAGTGGAACGTATTAAGCAAACACCTGATATATATTCAGTACAACGTGTTATTAACTAATTCGTTGGTTAGGCAGAAGCAACTTTGTTATGCACTTTTTGTTGCATACAATAGGGGAATTGAGGTTTTAAAAAATGAAAGTAGTTTTACAACGTAGTAAAGCAGCCTCTGTTACGGTTGACGGAAAAGTAACGGGAGCTATTGATAGCGGTTATGTTCTTCTTGTTGGCATTACACACGGGGACACGCAAGAGGATGTTGAATATTTAGCGAAAAAAGTAGCAAATCTCCGCCTTTGGGAAGATGCTGATGGAAAAATGAATCATTCTATTTTAGAGCATGGAGGGGCTATTCTATCCGTCTCACAATTTACATTGTATGGAGATGCGAAAAAAGGGAATCGCCCAAGTTTTACGAGTGCAGCAAGACCAGAAGTTGCAGAACCGTTATGGGAGGCTTTTAATAATGCCTTATGTGAACACGGTTTACATGTGGAAAAAGGAATTTTTGGTGCAATGATGGATGTTGCACTGACAAATGATGGCCCTATCACCATACTTCTTGAATCTAAATAAATGGTACATTTCCTACGATTCCTTCATACATTAAATAGTATGGTTCGTTTTGTAGGAAGGAAGTGTCTTAAGAATGACGCAGGTAGGAAGCATATCAAATCCATATTTATATGAAACTCTTAATATGATGATTGGTCAGGTAATTGTAGTGCAAACGAAGAAAAATATTCAGCAAGGAAAATTAATCTCTGTATTACCTGATGATATTGTTTTAGAGGTTAACCGTACGCCATTATTCATTAGTATGAGGGAAATTGTATGGGTTACGCTAGCTACAATGAAAAAATAAACGCATAAAGGACCTCTATACTCTTAGAATATGAGTTGGAGGCCTTTTTTCGTTTTAGCAAGTGTAAGTACTTGAGTACTGAAGATAAACATAACTTAGAATTGATTAGTTCCATTAACGAATACTTCTATCAAGGAAGAGTCATATACTCTTAATGAACTAGTAAAAAATAAATAGCTGCAAGGGAAGTACTAATCTACTGTCCTTTGCAGCTTATTTATCTTATGCAAAAAGTATAATGGATTTTTATTGCTCTTCGTTAAAGTAATTTAAAATACCTTGGTAGATACCGAGAGTAGCTTGTTCACGGAATTTAGCACTTGTAATAACACGTTCCTCACTACCATTACTTAAGTAGCCTAGCTCAATGAGAGCAGCTTGTTGATGATTTTCTCGTAAAACTAAATAATTTCCTTGTTGGGTTCCACGATTCTTTAAATCGATTTTATTGGAAAGTCCTTTATTTATTGCCTCTGCAAGACCTTGTTGATTACTATTCATATAATATGAGGTGAAGCCATTAATGGAGCTATCGTCTGTTGCATCATAATGAATACTTATAAAAGCATCTGCCTCATACTGGTGCGCAATTGATACGCGTTTACGAAGTGCAACATATTCATCAGATTCTCTAGTCATGACAACATTTGCCCCAGCAGCACTCAACTTTGAAGCAAGAAGAGATGCCGTTTTCAATGTAATTTCCTTCTCATCTGTGCCTCGTTGTCCGGTCGTGCCATGATCATTTCCTCCATGTCCAGCATCTACGACAATCGTTAGCCCATTTAAAGTGCCTTTTTTGCGTGGTTTAGATTTATCTTTTTTACTAGCAGTAGTGGCTTTGCTCGACGAAGTAGTAGTAACGACCCAGTTCGCCACAAATGCAGTTTTGTCATCTACTTGTATTTCATAAAAATCATTTTTAGTGCCTACAATAGGGTAGGTTTCACCAGCATCTACACGTGCAACAACATCAGCAGTTGTTGTTGAATCTGTTCGTAGGTTTGTCCCATTATAAATGATTGTGACAGATTCAAGCTCTGAGGAAGAAGAAGCAGATTTTGATGTCGTTTTATTTGAAAAAGTACCATAAAAGCTATAAACCCAACCTGCTTTATTATCGTTATATTGAATTTTTACCCAGTTATGTTCTTGAGCCAGCACTTTAAAGGTTTGTCCATTTGAAGCTGTGCCTATTTTTTTAGCATTTAAGTCGTGATTTTGGCGCACATTAAGTGCATCCACTAAAACTGTAAATGTTGTATCTTTGTTGATTTTTTTTGCAGATACCTCAACTTTAGGTTCATTAGCCTCAGCCTCAGATTTAGCCTTTTTTTCAGGCAGGTCATTGATTGTAACATAGTCAGTAGATACCCACCCAACTAGTCCGTTCCAATCTATTTTTGCCCATTCGCCATTTTTTTCAATGAGTTTAGCTTGGCTGCCTATCGATAATTGTCCAAGAACTGCTGAAGATATGTCAGGCTCAGTACGAATATTTAGACGATCGACTTGTGAAATCAACGTTTTATCAAGCGTTTGTTTATCGTTTATGGAAGCTGTTAGCCAAGATGCTACCCAGCCTTCGTAATCGCCTGCTTTTACTTGAATCCAGTCACCCTCACGACTAATAGAAGTTAGCGAATCACCCTCATCTAATGTCGTAATGATTGGATAAGACAGTCCAGGTCCCTCACGTAAATGAAGAGTCGTTCCAGTTACTTTTAAATCACTGGTGTCTGCTAGTGCTCTTTGAATATTGTTCATACTTGGAATCGCGATCATTAACACTAGTACGAAGATGATACTAATATTTAAAAGTTTTGTCCTCATCAGATTCCTCCTATCTTGTGCTATTTTACCATGCTTGAGTAATAGAATTCGTGGGAAAAAGGTAATGGAATTTGTTATTTTATCGAATGTATTGTAAAAAAAATAAAAACAGTTGACATTGCCTTTTGTTGTGACTAACATAAAGGGTAATCAAAAAATGATTAACCGCTTATGACCAAGCAAGTAGCAGATACCTCTATTGGAGAAGAGAGGGAAAGACCTAGGCTGAAATCTTTCCTACAAAAATGTATATTGTGAATAACACTTGAGAGGCTTTTTTCTGAAAAGTAATGCTTAGTAGGAAAAAACGGAATCGGCCGTTATCCGATTAGGAGGAGGACGCATGAATTTGATGCGTCAACTAGGGTGGAACCGCGGAAGCTTGTACAGCTCTCGTCCCTTGCAAAACGCAAGGTGGCGAGGGCTTTTTTTGTGGACAAAAAACGAGAAGTCCAGAAGACAGCTTGCTCATAAGCAATTTATAAAGGAGGTTTTTCTATGAGTTTTAAAGTGCCACGAGGGACACAAGATATTTTGCCTGGTCAATCAGAAAAATGGCAAAAGATAGAAGCGGTTATCCGTGATATCTGTCGTGTCTATCGCTACAATGAAATTCGCACACCAATTTTTGAGCAAACAGATTTATTTGCACGTGGTGTCGGTGAAACAACAGATGTTGTTCAAAAAGAAATGTACACTTTTGAAGATCGCGGTGGCCGTTCGTTAACATTACGTCCGGAGAATACAGCTGGTGTAGTTCGTGCTTATGTTGAGCATAAAATGTTTGGTGCACCTGATCAACCAGTAAAGCTTTCATATTTAGGACCAATGTTCCGTTATGAACGTCAACAAGCAGGGCGCTACCGTCAATTTGTTCAATTTGGGGTAGAAGCAATTGGTTCAGCTGACCCAGCGATTGATGCAGAAGTTATTGCACTAGCAATGGATGTTTATGAATCAGCAGGTTTAAAGGATTTAAAATTAGTCATTAATTCACTTGGTGACAAAGAAACACGTAATACACACCGTACAGCACTGTTACAACACTTCGAACCACATATTCATGAGTTTTGTTCAGACTGCCAAAATCGTTTACAAAAAAATCCACTGCGTATTTTAGACTGTAAGGTAGACCGTGAGCATCCGTTAATGCAATCTGCACCTGCATTAACTGATTTCCTAACAGAGGAGTCAGCAGCTTATTTTGCTCAAGTTAAAACATATTTAGATACATTAGGAATTTCGTATGAGGTCGATCCAAATCTTGTAAGAGGTCTTGATTATTACAATCATACGACTTTTGAAATTATGTCAACGGCTTCTGGCTTTGGAGCCATTACTACACTTTGTGGTGGGGGTCGCTATAATGGCCTTGTGCAAGAAATTGGTGGACCGGAAGTACCAGGTATCGGTTTCGCATTAAGTATTGAGCGTTTGTTACTTGCGCTTGAAGCTGAAGGTGTTGAATTAGATACAGCATCAGGACTTGATGTCTATATGATCGCTATGGGCGAAGAAGCGAAGCTAAAAACTGTAGAATTAACAAGTACCTTCCGTGCTAAGGGCATTTCCGCAGAAATGGATTATTTAGATCGCAAAATGAAAGCTCAAATGAAATCAGCAGACCGCTTAGGTGCAAAATATACGATTGTTTTAGGCGAAACGGAGCTTGAAGAGCAAGTAGCTACTGTTAAACATATGGAATCAGGTGAACAACAAAAAGTAGCGTTCTCAGAGTTAGTGAACTACCTATTAAAACAATAAGCGAAACCGTTAAAACAAAAATCGTTTTATAAATCAATCCAGGATTATCTGTTCGTCATTTGGACAGATAATTCATCTAATGAACTCGCTCATTTTCCTTGGCATCTATTCACTACCTAGTAGGAACTGTATGCTACATAAGTAAAACAAACGGTTCATCACTTGAAAATGGGGAATGACATTTTATGAAAACGTATGTCATGTGGATAAATCAACCCTAAGTAATGATGAGCCAAATAAATTTTGGAGGAATTAAATAATGGCAACAAGAACACATGCTAGTAATGAACTTTCAGAAGCATTAAAAGGCGAAAAAGTCGTACTAAAAGGTTGGGTACAACGTCGTCGCGACCTAGGTGGTTTAATTTTCATTGATTTACGCGATCGTACTGGAATCACTCAAGTAGTATTTAGTCCTGATGTTGCAGAAGCGCATGCTCTAGCCGATAAAGTGCGTAGTGAGTACGTAATTGAAGTAGAAGGGACAGTTATTCTTCGCGCAGAAGATCAAATTAACCCAAATGTACCAAATGGCAAAATTGAAGTAGAAGCAACAAAATTAGTCGTTATTAATACGGCAAAAACAACGCCATTCCAAATCGAAGATCGCACAGATGTATCCGAAGATTTACGTTTAAAATATCGTTATCTTGACCTGCGTCGTCCTGTGATGTTTGACACTTTCAAAATGCGTTCAGATGTGACTCGTACAATTCGTAACTTCTTACAAAACGAAGGCTTCTTAGAAGTAGAGACACCAATTTTAACAAAATCATCTCCAGAAGGAGCTCGTGACTATTTAGTACCATCACGTGTTCATGAAGGTGAATTTTATGCACTACCACAATCACCACAGCTATTTAAGCAATTATTAATGGTATCTGGTTTCGAAAAATACTTCCAAATCGCACGTTGTTTCCGTGATGAAGACTTACGTGCTGACCGTCAACCAGAGTTTACACAAGTTGATATTGAAACAAGCTTTTTAACGCAAGAAGAAATTATTGAAATGAACGAACGCTTAATCCAAGCAGTTATGAAAGAAGTAAAAGGTATTGATATCCCTGCTCCATTCCAACGTATGAAATATCAAGAAGCTATGGATCGTTATGGCTCAGATAAACCAGACGTACGTTTCGGCTTAGAGCTAGTTGCTTTAAATGATATTTTTGATGGCTGTAACTTCAAAGTGTTTGCTGATACAGTAGCACAGGGCAAGCAAGTAAAGAGTATCAACATTAAAGGTGCTGCAGACAAATACTCTCGTAAAGACATGGACGAGCTAACAAAATTCGTTGGTATTTACGGAGCAAAAGGTCTGGCTTGGTTAAAAGTAACGGAAGAAGGCTTAAACGGACCGATTGCAAAATTCTTTGATGAAGCTTTAGCAACTGCATTAATCGAACGAATGAAAGCTGAAGTGGGCGATATTTTAGTATTCGTTGCTGATAAAGCATCTGTTGTAGCAGCATCTTTAGGTGCACTTCGTACGAAATTAGGTCAAGATTTAGGCTTAATCGACGAATCAGAATTTGCATTCCTATGGATTACAGATTGGCCATTATTAGAGTACTCTGAAGAAGACGGTCGCTATTATGCAGCGCACCATCCATTCACACGTCCATTTGATGAAGATATTCCATTAATGGAAACTGATCCTGCAGCTGTCCGCGCGCAAGCATACGATATCGTATTAAACGGCTATGAGCTTGGTGGAGGCTCACTACGTATTTATGAACGTGAATTACAAGAAAAAATGTTTAATTTACTTGGTTTCACAGAAGAAGAAGCAAGAGCTCAATTTGGCTACTTATTAGAAGCATTTGAATATGGTGTACCGCCACATGGAGGTTTAGCATTTGGTCTTGACCGCTTCGTAATGCTACTTGCTGGCCGCACGAACTTACGTGACACAATTGCATTCCCGAAAACAGCAAGTGCAAGCTGCTTATTAACAAATGCACCAAGTGAAGTTTCTTCAGAACAATTAAATGAGCTAAATTTAGCAATAAAAACATTTAAAAGATAATGAATACTCCGAAATACCTGGATTCTCTAGCAAAATTTGTTGAGAATCTAGGTATTTTTTGCGTTTTCGCATGAATGGAGATTTTTTTTGAGAAAATAGATTGAATTATCAGATAAAGAGTGCTATTATTACTGTAATACGAATCCTGATGTGTTTGTTTAATTGCTAGCTCTACTTAATAGTTTTGACCGAACACTTTAGAAACGGGAGCCTTCATTTTGTAGTCGCAAACAAGCCCCACGCGGAGCGGGACGTTTAAAGCTGCAAAGCGGGCACCCCCCTGCGAATTGCGGGTTCAAGACGAATGTTTCTTGGCATAACGGCACAATCGGGATTCGTCATACATAGTAAATAACCACAAGGAGCATAAAATTAGCTCCTTTTTTAGTGCGAAAAAATGGTTATTTTAAAAAGACAACTGCATAGGAATATTTATAATAGAACGAATTTGTAATGGTAGAGGAGAAATGACTATGATTGTTGGCTTAAAAATGAATGAAGAGAAAATTGTGCTTTATGATAATGAATGGAAAAATGGGTGCGTTCCGAGATTATAGAACATACGAATAGCCAATCGTATTCAACATATTGGTAGTACTCATCGGACACCTCCAGGAAGCGTGCTCTACGCGAAAGCGAAGCGACAGCAAAAAAGCACCCAGTCGGAACGGAAAATAACTCCAAGTTATGGCGATAAATCTAAAGAATTTAGAAAATATAAAAAATACTTTTTATTTTTGTAAAAGTGTCCTATAATTGGTATAGACAACTATACCAAGTTAAATAATAGCTTGGAAACTTCAGCAAGCTCCTCAAAAAAGATTAGGGGGTGATTATTTGAAGCATACACTTTTAATTTCCAATGTTACGATAGTCAATCATGATGAAGCACCGTTTAAAGGCGATTTATTTATTGATAATGGTAAAATTATTAAAATAAGTAATAACTTATCTCACGAGGCTGAGCATTATATTGATGGCAAAGATAAAAATTGGATACTACTACCTGGCTATATTGATATGCACATACATGGCTCAGCTGGACATGATGTGATGGACGCTACACAAATAGCATTACATCAAATGGCACGTTCTTTAGTACAAGAAGGCGTTACAGGCTTCCTTGCTACTACAATGACGCAATCTATAGAAGCGATTGAAAGCGCTTTATCCAACGTTGCTCAATTTGAAAATAATGATGATGAGGCAAGCTTATTAGGTATACATGTAGAGGGGCCATATGTATCGAAAAAACGGGCAGGAGCTCAGCCAATAGAATACATTATATTACCGTCTGCTGAGCAATTTACATGCTGGCAGAAAATAAGTAAGCAACGCATTAAACAAGTTACAATTGCGCCTGAGGTAGAGGGAGGCTTTACGTTTATTGAATCGTTAAAAGATTTAAATGTTATTGCTTCCATTGGCCATTCTGACGCATCAATTGAGGAAGTGGATAAGGCCGTAGCATTGGGAGTAAGGCAGGCCACACATTTATATAACCAAATGCGCCCTTTCCATCATCGCCAACCGGGTGTCGTTGGTGCAGTGCTATTAGAAGATCAGGTGAAGACTGAAATTATAGCTGATTTCGTGCATAGCCATCCTCAGGCTGTAAAGCTAGCGTATCGTATGAAAGGAGCGAATGGTATCATTTTAATTACAGATGCGATGCGGGCAAAAGGCTTACATTATGGTGATTATGATTTAGGTGGTCAAACCGTTCATGTTTCTAAGGAGGGGGCTCATTTATCTAATGGGGCTTTAGCAGGCAGTGTGCTAACGATGGAGCAGGCAGTAAAAAATATGAAAGCAGTTACCGATTGCTCATTGCAGGAAATTGTCGCAATGTCCTCTACGAATGCTGCTAAGCAATTACAGCTTGCAACTAAAGGTTATATTGCAGAAGGATATGATGCAGATTTTGTATTACTTGATGAACATTTAAATGTACAAAAAACTATTTGTCGGGGTAAAGTTGTATTTGAGAAATGAAAGTAAAAAGGCGATAAGGATGGTGCAACACTTGTTAGATAAAAATTCTCATATACCTATCTATATACAAATAGAGGAAATCATTAAACAACGTATTTATTTAGAAGAATACAAAATCGGTGAAAATATACCTTCTGAGCGAGAGCTTTCTATGCAGTTTGATGTTAGTAGAATGACTGTTCGTCAATCAATCACAAATTTAGTGAATAGCGGATTGCTGTATCGTGAAAAAGGGAGAGGTACATATGTCGCTAATCCAAAATTAGAGCAACCACTTAAAGGATTAACAAGTTTCACAGAGGATATGCGGGCTAGAGGGATGGAACCAAGCAGTAAAGTTCTACGCTTTGAAAAAATCGTACCACCAATTGATATTGCTAGAGATTTAATGTTAGAGCCGGGCGAAGAGGTGTTCTTCGTTGTACGAATTCGTAGTGCAGATTCCAAGCCAATGGCAATCGAAAGAACGTATATTCCTGTGAAAGTATATCCAGAATTAGATGAAAAGAAAATAATGGGGTCATTGTATGCGTTAATCGAAGCAAAGTTCCATCAAAAAATTGGAAATGCTATTCAGCAAATGGAGGCAGCTATTGTTCCAAAAGAGGATAGTAAATTTTTGCAAATTAATCATACTGCTCCTGTGTTAATTATTAAACGTACAAGTTATTTATCTGATGGAGTTCCGTTCGAGCTTGTGCGAAGTACTTATCGAGCTGATCGATACAAATTCATTAGTGAAATTAAAAGGTGATCCAATGGATGCATATTTTTTAGAAATACAAAAGTTAATGCAGGTCGTGAGGGAGCAAGAATATGCCCAAATAAAAGAGGCAGCACAATTAATTGTCAAAAGGCTTCAATGCGGAGGAATTGTCCAATTATTTGGTTGTGGCCATTCTCATCTTTTAGCACAGGACGCATTTTATCGTGCGGGAGGACTTGTACCTGTACGTCCTATCATTATTGAACCTTTAACTTTACATGCAGGAGCAATGACATCATCTAAAAACGAGAAGGACCCGACTATCATTGAACGGTATAAAGATCATTTTGATTTTCATGAACATGATGTTTGCATTGTTATTTCAACATCCGGACGAAATCAAGCACCGTTAGATGTGGCTTTTTTAGCGAAAGAAACAGGAGTGCTAGTCATGTCCCTGCAATCTCTTGCTTATTGCGAACAGCCGACCCGTCATCAAAGTGGACAGCGCTTAGAGGATGTAGTAGATATAGTTATCGATACGCATATACCAATAGGAGATGGTTTGCTGCATCACCATGATATACAGTTTGCACCATCCTCTACAGTGATCGGTTCATTTATTTTAAATGCATTATTTAGTGAAATCATAGAGAGTATGGCTTTATCTGACAAAATATTACCAGTTTTTAAAAGTAATAATGTTGATGCTGATTTGTCTCATAATGAGGCTATGATTACCAGTTATCAACATCGTATTAACTTTAAATGACATGCGGAGGGATATCGATGAAGAAAATGTTTAAAATAACTGCGCCAGAGGGACTACATGCTAGACCAGCAGCATTACTGGTAACGGCTGTAACACCGTTTGAGTGTGACGTTCAGTTAACGTATAAAGAGAAATCGGTCAATTTAAAATCAATTATGGGCGTTATGGCGCAAGGGGTAGCACCTGGAAGCATTGTAGAAATTTCAGCAGAGGGATCTGATGTCGAGAAGCTATTTCAAACAATAACAGAAGTAATGGTTTCAAAAGGAATTGGTGAGGAATGTTAGAAATACAAGGAATTGCTGTTTCTCGAGGCATTGCCTTTGCAAATGCGTATTGTTTAAAGGAACCAGATCTAACTTTTGAAGAAGTTAAGATTACTGATGTCCATGCTGAACTGGAAAGATTTAAGGCAGCTATTGTAAAAACGAAAGTGGAGCTACAAGAAATCCATGAAATAGCGCAAGATAAATTCGGTGCTGACAAGGCAGCTATTTTTGCGGCACATCTATTAGTGCTAGAGGATCCTGAAATGCTTTCATCTATTGAAGCGAAAATTCAATCTGGGGTGAATGCCGAATTTGCATTAAACGAAGTATCGAATATGTTTATTGCAATGTTTGAAGGGCTTAATAATGTTTATATGCAAGAGCGAGTCGCAGATATTCGAGATGTGTCTAAACGGGTATTAACCCATTTGTTAGGGGTTAAAATGGTGGATATGAATTGTTTAACCTCTGATGTTATTATCGTTGCTAAAGACTTAACACCTTCCATGACTGCGATGCTAGATACAACGTATGTCAAAGGGTTTATAACGGATATTGGTGGCAAAACATCTCATTCTGCTATTCTCGCACGAACGTTAGAGATTCCAGCGGTAGTTGGGACGAAAAATGCTACGGAAGGTATTCAACATGGAGCACCAATTATTTTAGATGGGACAAATGGCAAAATTTTTGTCAACGCTTCATCGGAAATAACTAGCTTTTATTTGCAGCAACAACATTTACACAATGAGGAGAATGAAGAACTTCTTCGCTATCGTTCATTACCTAGTTTGAGTGCAGATGGTTTTTCAGTAGAAATTGCAGGGAATATAGGAAACCCTGAAGATGCGGATATGGTCATCAATGCTTGCGGAGATGGTATCGGCCTGTTTCGTACAGAGTTTTTATATATGGAACGTCAGGAGCTACCAACTGAGGAGGAGCAGTTTCAAGCATATAAAAGTGTACTTGAGAAAATGCAAGGCAAGCCAACGATTGTTCGGACATTAGATATTGGTGGCGATAAAAATCTACCATATTTAAAGCTTGCTGATGAGATGAACCCTTTTCTTGGCTATCGAGCAATTCGGATTAGTTTAACTCAACAAGAAATGTTTCGTGTACAAATTCGTGCATTACTAAAAGCAAGCGCTTACGGCAATTTAAAAATTATGTTTCCGATGATTGCTACATTGGACGAATTTAAAATGGCGAAGGCAATATTGCTTGAAGAACAACAATGTTTGAAGAGTGATGGATACCTTATATCTGAAAAGCTAGAAGTAGGAATGATGATTGAAATTCCATCGGCAGCCATCATTGCAGATGTATTTGCAAAGGAAGTAGATTTTTTCTCAATCGGTACAAATGATTTAATCCAATACACGTTAGCAGCAGATCGCATGAACGAAAACGTTTCTTATTTATATCAACCGTATCATCCTGCTGTTTTAAGACTGATAAAAAATGTCATTGATGCAGCACAGCATCATGGAAAATGGGTAGGTATGTGTGGTGAAATGGCAGCAGATGAAATAGCATTACCGATTTTACTAGGATTTGGATTAAATGAATTTTCCATGAGTGCTTCCTCTATATTAAAGACTCGTGCACATCTCGCTAAGCTTTCTAAACAGCAGCTAACACCACATAATGAGCGCATTTTACAACTGTCTACGGCCTCAGAGGTCGAGGAATATGTCAAAAATAATCTATTAAGTTTATCTTGAATTGCACGAATATTCAGTATGGAAAAGGGGTGATCTAGCGTATGGAAATAAAAATAATTCCGCCAAATGATTATTTACAAATACATCAATTAAGAGATTATTGTTTTCCTAATAAGTATACGGGTGCGCGGCGCGATGATTTTCACTATTGGATTGAGCATAGTACAACATTGGGTGCTTACGATGAAAATAAAGTAGTTGGACAGTTATTCATATTGCCACTAAATATAACAATTCATGGTGAAAATTATAAGATGGGCGGAATTGGTTTTGTTGCAACATATCCTGAATATCGGCAACAAGGTATTATCAAAAAGCTTATGACAGAGGCCCTGAAGAAAATGCGAGAGAATGGGCAGAGCATTTCTGTGTTAGCACCATTTTCGGTATCCTTTTATCGTTACTTCGGCTGGGAATTATTCGTTGAAAAGCTATGTTACACCATTCCGCAAATGCTGTTTCCTTCTTTCGGAAAGCAGCTGG
Organism: Lysinibacillus sp. CNPSo 3705; assembly: GCF_028674935.1. NCBI lineage: Bacteria > Bacillati > Bacillota > Bacilli > Caryophanales > Bacillaceae > Lysinibacillus > Lysinibacillus sp. CNPSo 3705. The sequence continues at coordinate 214,399 of NZ_JAQZSD010000008.1, forward strand.
ACGTAGTAAAACGTATGAGCTTTGAATGGCCAGATCGTGATCTTTTTCAGGCGATTAAAGATTTTCATAATGCACAGGCGTTGTTCAATAATGGAAGTATGTTACGAGATGATGCTTGGTGGAAAAGGATAGAGAGAAGGATGCCTGATAGTCATTTTGCGGCATATTTTAAGGATGATAAAATTGCAGGTTATATTCGCTATATCATTCAAGATGGAACGTTTGAGATTCATGATTTTATAGCTGAAGATTTACTAGCAGAACAAGCGATTTGGCGTTTTATAACGTCTCATGCAGCGAGTGTGAGTAACATTAAAGGAGTTACTTCAAACAACCATCAATTTGGCTTTTATTTTAAAGAACCACAGTTTAAAAAGGAAGTCGTTCAGGATGCAATGGTCAGAATAGTAGATGCTTTGATGTTCATGCAACATTATCCGTGGGGCGATATTCAGGAGCCGTTATATATTCAAATTAAAGATATATTTTGTAGCTGGAATGAGCACGCATATAAAATAAATAAAAATGGAGATGTCTCGATAATTGAGACAAATTCTAGTCAAAAAGTGCATATGTTAACATTACCAATTAATCTTTTTTCAGCGATGATGGTGGGCTATCTTTCTGTAAAGGATGCTGCCTTGTATGCAAATGAAGAATTGGCTGAAGACATTATTGATCGCTGGCAGCAAGCGTTACCCTCTAATAAACCCGCATTCTATGAATACTTTTAAGTCGTGTATATGTTGAAAAAGTAGGTATGAATGTAGTTGGTTCTGAAAAATTAAATTTTTTTGAACTTTTTTCTGGACTATACCAGTTAGGTGAATCCATTCTGTAGTCTGTAACAGAGTTATAGCCCAATTTTTAAAGTCTTTGCATAAGGGAGTAAATGGTGTAAAAAGTATATTGTGGTATATACCAATTGATGCTATTCTCATCTTAAGAAAGCGATTTCATAGTTAAAAAATCATAAAAATAAAGTTAGTTAAGAAGACGATCTTATCATGAAAAGGAGTGCTTTTATGAAAAACATTATGCTAGTTTGCGTGGCAGGAATGAGTACTAGTTTATTAGTGTCAAAGATGCAAAAAGCCGCACAAGAACAAAATATTGAGGCAGATATTTATGCGATTGCTGAAGGTGAGGTTGACAAAGTATTAGCTACTAAGACGGTGGATGTGTTGCTACTAGGTCCACAAGTCCGTTACTTAAAAGGAACATTTGAAAAAAAATACAAGGCAATGAATTTTCCGATTGATGTCATTAATATGGCGGATTACGGCATGATGAATGGCGAAAATGTTTTAAATCAAGCGTTACAGTTGATTGGTTAAGGGGGCAACGACAATGGAAGAAGCAGTTTTGATGGAATCCATTATGGGACTGATCGTGCATAGTGGTAATACGAGAAGTGAATGTATGGAGGCTATCCAGCTTGCAAAAAATGGACAGATTCAAGAAGCAAAGGAAAAAATACAGGTAGCTAACGATGCATTGATTGAAGCGCATCATTCTCAAACGGCTCTACTGTCACAAGAAGCAAGGGGAGAAAAAGTAGAAGTGTCAATGTTGTTAATTCACGCACAGGATCATTTAATGAATGCCATCACGTTTCGTGATTTAGCAACTGAAATGATAGAGTTGTATGAACGAATCAAAGGGGAATAGCATCAAGCATTGATGTCACAATAAAAACGTAAAGGGAGTGTGTGAAATGTTCCGTTTTTTAGAAGAAAAATTTGTGCCAGTTGCAGCTAGAATAGGAAATCAGCGTCATTTAGTTGCCATTCGAGATGGCTTTATTACAATCATGCCATTGACAATTGTTGGGTCACTTGCGGTTCTTGTTAATAATTTACCTATCAAGTTCTATCAAAACGCGCTCGATGCCATCTGGAAGCATGAAACTTGGACACAGTGGGGCGGCAATGTTTGGGGAGCAACATTTGGAATCATCTCTTTGTTATTAGCTTTTACAATTGCTTACCATCTTGCAAAAAGTTACGACAAGGATGGACTTTCTGCCGGTGTAATCAGCTTTTCAACTTATTTGACGTTCGGTACTTTTGGTGAAGGTGGATTAACAGGGTTAACGACAGGTACAGGTGGTATATTTATTGCCATTATTATCGCATTGCTGTCAACTGAATTATTTTGTAAATTGACTGGCAATCCTAAGTTACTAATTAAAATGCCGAATGGAGTACCACCGGCTGTTTCAAAATCTTTCGCCGCATTATTACCTGCTATTATTACAATTGGTTTATTTGCTCTAGTTCGTACAATTATTTCGGCAGGCTTTGATATTCCTGATATTGTTGGTTCGTTCTACTCAGCCGTTCAAGAGCCGTTTATGGGCTTAACGAATTCATGGGTTGCGGCATTACTTTTAGCATTTATTCCTACGTTTTTATGGACATTAGGTGTTCATGGTGCTAACATTATCGAACCGTTTATGCAAACGATCAATTTACCAGCTATAGAAAAAAATGTTGAAGCAATTTCATCTGGGGAAATAGCGCCATACATCGTCAATAAACCATTCTTTGATGCCTTCATCAATATGGGTGGTTCCGGTACGACAATAGCACTTATTATCGCCATTTTCATTTTTGCTAAAAAGAATAAGCAATATAATACCGTCGGAAAGCTGTCCGCAGCACCAGGTCTTTTCAATATTAATGAACCATTACTTTTCGGTCTTCCAATTGTGTTGAATCCAGTGTTATTTGTACCATTTATTTTGACTCCGATGATTAACGTAACCATTGCTTTCTTTGCAACAAAGTGGGGCTTTGTGCCGGCAGCTACAGTTTCACCACCATGGACAACGCCACCGATTATTAATGGTTTCTTAGCAACTCAATCTTGGCAAGGAGCTGCCCTTAGTATTGTCTTAATTGTAGTCGCGGTATGTATTTATTTACCGTTCATTTCAATGGCCAACCGCATGGCAAAGCAGAATGAACTACGGGCTGCTGAAGCAGAGGCTCAAAAAGAACAGCAAGTTACAAAATTAGAGAGTCAAAAAGTAGAAGTGTAATTGTGAGCTAACGGAGGTATTTAAATTGAAAAGATTAGGGATTTCACTATATCCTCAGCATAGTACACTAGACGATATGAAGCGATATGTTCAGCTCGCTCATGACAATGGTTTTGATCGAATATTTACATGTCTTATGTCATTAAATAACGATGAGGAACGACAAAAATTACAACAAATCAATAAATTTGGGCAGCAGCTTGGCTTTGAAATTTCTGCTGATATTGCACCAGCTGTTTTTGAAGATTTAGGCTTAACGTATAAAGATATCGGTTACTTTAAGGAGCATTATCATTTAGCGGCATTGCGCTTAGATATGGGTTTTTCTGGCCAGGAAGAAGCGTTTATGTCGCTCGATGCAAGTAATTTAAAAATAGAATTAAATATTAGTAACGGTACTAAATATGTAGAAAATATATTATCCTATCAACCGAATAAAGATAATATTATTGGCTGTCATAATTTTTATCCGAGACGTTTCACAGGTTTATCACGCCAACATTTTTTACAAACATCGCAAAAATTTAAAGCAAATCATATTCGTACAGCAGCCATGATTTCATCACAGCATGCTATGTTCGGACCTTGGGAAGAAACAGAGCATGGATTGCCTACATTAGAAGAGCATCGTCATCTGCCAATTACTGTGCAAGCAAAGGATTTATGGCACACTGGTTTAATAGATGATTGTATTATCGGCAATATGTATGCTTCTGAGGAAGAAATACGTGCGTTAGGTCAATTAAATCGCGATAAGCTAGAGCTGAAGGTTGAGCAGTCAATTGAAACGTCTATTTTAGAAGAAGCCATCCTTTTTAAGGAGCCCCATTTTAATCGTGGTGATGTTTCGGATTATGTGATCCGGAGTACGCAATCTCGTGTTAAATATAAAAATGGTGACTTCCCTGTACATGATACTGACCTATTAAAATTGGGCGATGTGACAATCGATAATAATTTAGATGTACGTTATAAGGGTGAGCTACAAATTGTTTTAAAGGAAATGCCGAATGCCGGATCGACAAATGTTGTGGCAAGAGTTGTAGAAGAAGAGCAATTCTTATTAGCACATATTCAGCCATGGGCATCATTTGGTTTTACGAAATGATACAGAAGAAGGGATTAAGCCACTAGTTGATAGTGGTTAATCCCTTTTTTATCTTTATTAAGAAAGGAAAGGAGCAAAGATATGTATGTATTAGCGATTGACGGTGGTGGAACGAAAACGTCAGCAGTCATTTGTGATGAATTGGGCAATGTTTATGCTAAAGTAGTAACGACTCGCAGTAACCCAACTGCTATGGGTATTCCAATTTTTAAGTCAACGATTCATGATATACTACAAAATTTACAACAACAAAATCCGCAAGTATTTGCTGCCATAGATAGTTGTTTTGCTGGCATGGCTGGCGTTAAGGAGCTACAGGCTGAAGATGTTGTAGAATCGATCGTACGTCAATACGTTCCTAAGACAGCTCATGTGATTGTTGATAATGATGCTCTAATTGCACTTTATGCAGGCACACTTGGGCAGGCAGGTATTGTGCAAATTGCAGGGACAGGCGCTATTACAATGGGCTACGATCGTGAGCAACGCTTTCATAGAGTAGGTGGCTGGGGTTATCTTTTTGATGATGAGGGCAGTGGCTATGATTTAGGTATTCAAGTGCTGAAGGCTATTTTTCAAAGCTATGATGGACGCGGAGACCCAACAGCTTTGACAGCTGTCATATTGCGGTATTTTTCTGTAGAAAATGTACCACAATTAATAGAGTGTATATATGGAGAAGAGCATCCTCGGACCGTGATTTCACCGTTAAGTAAATATGCTTTCGATGCGGCAGAAGAAGGTGATCGTGTTGCTATTCAGATCATTGAGGATGCTTGTAAGAAATATTATGTGGCAATTAAAGCATGTTACGCTCATATGACTTGGGAGGAAGGAGACGTGCCTGTCGTATTAATCGGTGGCGTTTTTAAGAATGAAGCATATTTTTTACCGAAATTACAGCAATTCGCACAGGCTGACAAAATACCATTGCAATTTATGGCACCAGTTTTACAACCGATCGGCGGGGCGGTAATTGCGGCTTTTAAGCAAATAAATGCCCAGCTCGGCTTAGATTTTGCGGCATGTTTCTCCAAAAATTATGAACAAGAACAGTGTTAAAACTAAAGGCAATTGGATGACGATGTATTCAATTGCCTAATTTTTTACTTTAAGCTGGAAACATTTAGATTTTTAACGGCTCAAGTCAAACTTTACATAAATTCTTTCAGTGGATGTCACGGAATTGGAAAGGAGTTACTAATGGATGTTAGCCTAAAATCATTGTATTCATGTGATAACAGCTAACTGACCTGCATCACGCCGTTACGCTTTCGTGCAAAAAACATCCGCATGCTAAAGCACAAAGCGAATACAAGACGCAATGTTTATCTGGACGACAGCGATAATTATGCCGTAGCATAATTGCTTTAGTAGGAATACTTAATTTTTTTAGTTATAATTTTTACTTGATGAATATCGTAATAAAATGTAAGATAGGTTTGATTTTATCTTAGTATTTAACTAGGTTTACTAATAAAGTGATTAGTGGTGCATTATCAAGCGCTGATCATCAATCGGGCTTTAACGGGAATGTATATTATTGCCCGTTAAAGCGTATTAAAAATTCAATAGACGGAGAGTGTAAGGATGTTACATCAATTTTCACGTAATGAGCTCGCAATAGGAACAGAGGGACTCGAAAAATTAAAAAATACAACGGTAGCCATTCTTGGTGTAGGCGGCGTAGGTTCATTTGCTGCTGAGGCTTGTGCACGAAGTGGTATTGGCCGCATTATTTTGGTGGATAAGGATAATGTAGATATTACGAATGTTAATCGTCAATTAGTTGCCTATCTTTCAACGGTCGGAAAATCTAAGTCAGGTGTCATGAAAGAGCGTATTGCTGATATTAATCCAGAATGTGAAGTAATTGATATGCATATGTTTTACACGGAGGAAACATATGAGGAATTTTTCGCACAGGGCATAGATTATGTCATTGATGCGAGTGACACTGTGATGTATAAAATTCATATTATGAAGGAATGTCTAAAGCGTAATATTCCAATGATATCTAGCATGGGTGCAGCCAATAAAATGGATCCAACGCGGTTCAAAATTGCAGATATTTCTAAAACGCATACAGACCCATTGGCTAAAGTAATCCGTACAAAATTACGTAAGGATGGTATTCATAAAGGAGTAACGGTCGTGTTCTCAGATGAGAGTCCTATTGTTGTTCGTCCAGATGTCGTAGAGCATGTCGGAAAACCGGATGCAGCTATCCGTAAAGCAAAAATGCCTCCATCTTCCAATGCCTTTGTTCCTTCAGTGGCAGGCTTAATTGCGGCCAGCTGGGTAGTGAATACAATCTTAAAAGATGTAAAAATTACACGTGTACAAGGCTAATATTTCTGTAGCTAAAGCGAAGCGGCAGCTACAAGTGTTTGTGTCAAAAACTTTCATCGATAAATTAACAATAATTTTTTCGATAAGCTTAAATAACTTTTCGATAAAATAAAAGCGGAACGAAATCACCCTCGGTAATGGTGATTGGCCATTTTATGGAAGTAGCTGTCTCGTTTGCAGACGGCTACTTTTTCTATGTTACAATAGGAACGTTGTAAAAAGGGGAGCTACGATATTTAGTAAAATATCTATACAATTTATGTTAAGAGACATATTATGATCCTTCAACATTTGCTGTAGAACCTATTAAAGGAGGCGTTTTATTGTGGAGCAAATCTATCAAATGGAATATAGGGGCTTAAATCTATTCGATGAAATTAGTACAGTAGAATTAGCTATTGATGAAGAAGGGCAAACAATTCACATTTTTGATGTTGGACAAGTTGTTAGTCCTATTTTTAATTTTGATGTTTCGGCCTACGAGCTATCAGATGGTTTTTATAAAATGGCGGATATACTTCGACATAAACGTATATTGACAAATCAACAGCCAGGTAATGAACTAACACTTAGTGAGTGGTTAATTACAAATACGGCCTATTTTTACATGCCACAAAAAAGAATAAAAAAATATGCACAAGGAAGTATTATAGAAATTATTGATCGAACGAAAGAGCAATCTTTATTTGATGATTATGTACAAAAAATATAATGCTACCAAAATAGTTCGCATTCGGTGCTCAAAATGCTAATAATTCACTATATTGTCTTATTTTTTTCATGTACCCACTTCTTTATTTGGTTTATTGCTATAATTTTAATAATTCCAATAGATGGTGAAAAAGTTTGTTTGGATGTGCAGGACTGCCTAGGGGAGTAGGAATGACGTTTAGAAAACAAATGACAATATGGGAGAGTGGGAAAATGGAAATTCAAGTAATTCGTGATCATTTAGACATTGTAAAGCTTCAGGAGAAAATGAATAATATTGTATTTGACTATTTGGATACATCTAATAATTATCCAAAGGCTATGAGAGAACTAAATCCTTTATATACACAAGCTACAACATTTTATAAAGAGTATTTGGACAATAGAGCGGGTGAATTACCAAGTGCCAATACATATTGGCATTTGTTTATAGATTGCTGCGCAAAGCTGTGCTACTTTTTAGCGGCATCAACGTATTATTCATCCAATGAGTTACAAAAAACACCTGAAAAAGTTGAGCAATTATTAACGATTGCTGCCTATTCTTTACCTAGCATTGACCAAGAAGAGAATGAACAATTATTATCAGCAATTTTTGCGCTTTATCGTGAAGTAGTAGGGGATGAAGAGAAAACATCCTCATTACGAAATGCTGTGCTTGAACAAAAAGGTGCAGTCAAACAATGCTTACAACAATTAAAAATATTTGTTAATAATGAAATGACACAATAATTCAAGAGTGTTTAAACATTTTTTTAAAATAATATAGCAACTAGAATCTGCTTACTTTTTGCGCTTGATTCACCAATTCTTACAGTACGCTGCTTTGTGAGGGTGATTGGGTTTCAAGTTCTTAAAGTATTGCAGATTTTTTTTGTAAATATTAATAGACTATTGTAAGAAGACCATGAAGTCCGTAATTGTAGTGATAAAGTTTTGGTGTGTGAAAATAAAAAAGGACTTTTTGCTTAAAAGGTATTTATAGATTTTTGTCGAAATATAGTTAAAAATTGCAAATCTATTTGCAAGCATTAGCATCAATAGTAACGGAAATTAACTATACGTTATGGTGATGAAAAAGATTTATTCCGTGCTGTATGAATTTATAGGAAAGGGGCAGTTCAATGTTAATAAACGGTATCGAAATCGATTTGGCAAAATTAGAAAAACCGCTCTTATTAGTAAGTGAGAGTGAGGAACTTCTATTTCGACAGCTTATACAAGAAACACTTGAACATGAGCTTACCCAATGTCAATTAGCCCTATCAACAAGGAAGTCTATCTCATTAGTAAGGGATTTTTGGTTCGCTATGTATAAAGATCGAGAGAAATTATATATCAACAGCGGACATGCGCTCTTGTATCCAATTCGTTTAATCATATTCGAAGTTGTGACACAAGACGACTCCTTTAAACGTTTGTCCAAAAAATCTTTTGGAGATGAGTGTCTGTCACTTATTTATGCCATTGTCCTATTACAATTTGTCTTATTGTGGATAAAGGAACGTTTTAGTGACAACAAGGAAGTATATGAGTCATTAAAATTTTTATATAGAACAATTGATGATAATATAGATGATCAAACCTCTCCATCAAGAGAGCAATCCATTGGTCAAGCTATTGCTGTAAAAGCAATTCGTTCTGAAGTCCGAGAGAACGCCCAGGAATTTGCTAGTCTACTCTATCAAACCTACAATTTTCTTCATTATTTACATGAAATCGAAAAGGACAAGGAGGAGAAAGAAACGACGAGACAGCCATCGATGAAAGATGTGGAAGATGCATTGAAACGATTTTACGAAACACGCTACACAACCAATAAGGCAACCTTCACAGGATGATTGTTTAGTAGTCAGTCCGGTTTTTTAGCGAGAGTAATAAGATAAAAAAATAAGGCGCTTCTTGTTAAAATTGAAGTGCCTTATTGTTTTTCAGTACTATTATTATTTTTTATCCTTATGAAAAGATTTAAGCTTTTCGTAGATTCCTGCCATTCGTTTTTCTTCACCCGCAATAACAGGTTTATAAAATTCTGTGCCTACAAGCTCATCTGGTAAATATTGCTGGTCTACCCATCCACCAAATGTTCCGATAGGGCTGTTGTGGGGATATTGATAGCCTACATGACCTAAATCTTTTGCCCCTTCATAGTGAGCATCGCGTAGATGATGTGGAATATCGCCTGCTTTTCCTGCATGAATGCTGGCAATGGCGGCATCAATCGCCACAATTGCAGAATTGGATTTAGGCGCAAGGCACATTTCAATAATAGCACTTGCAAGCGGGATACGCGCCTCTGGTAGTCCTAGACGCTCTGCCGCTTGTACAGCCGCAAGCATATGCGGTCCTACCTCAGGGTTGGCAAGGCCTATATCTTCATAAGCCATAACTAGTAAGCGTCGACTTACAGCTACTAAATCACCTGTTTCCAATAAATGAGCTAAATAATACATTGCTGCATTCGTATCACTTCCACGAACTGATTTTTGTAATGCAGATAGCAAATTATAAAAATGGGATCCTTTTTTATCACCATAAACGCCAATTCTGCCTACAAGATGCTCAATGATATGATCAGCAGCGATTGTTTGACCGTCTACTTCATCACTTGCATAATAAATTGATTCAAGCAAAGTCAATGCCTTCCGTGCGTCACCATTAGCTGCTTCAGCAATTTGATTAATTTGATGATCTGTTACTATAAAGTGATATTTACCTAGCCCGCGCCTTTCATCAGAAAGTGCTTTTTTTAGAAGCTCGAATATATTGTCGTTCGTTAAACGTTTTAGCTGATATATTTCTCCACAACGGGAGCGGATAGCGGGATTGACATCATGGTATGGATTTTCCGTTGTCGCTCCAATTAACACGATCGAGCCGTTTTCAACATGTGGCAACAAAGCATCCTGTTGTAATTTATTAAAGCGATGAATCTCATCCAAAAAAAGAAGGACTTTTCCTGAGATTCTAGCTTCTTGTACAATATCCTCGACGTCTTTTTTACCAGCACGAGTAGCATTAAGCGCGAAAAAGGGGAGCCTCGAGCTTCCTGCTATGGCATTCGCTATTGATGTTTTGCCGATACCTGGCTCACCATATAGCAGCATGGATGGAACATGTTCATTTTGAATCATTTTATAAAGAGCGGTGTTAGGACCGATAAAATCCTGGTGTCCTACAATTTCATCGAGGGTTAAAGGACGCATGCGATAAGCGAGTGGTTCATTATGCATTAAAAATTCCCCCTTTCAACTGTTTTCAATGATTTTTGTTTTTGTGCTTAGAATGAAGCGTTATATAGTATTTTACCTAATTATATTAAGGTGCAATAAATAGTATATCATAACCTTCCAAGTGTATTTCCGAGTTCTTCGAGAGGAGATTATGATATACTGTTGGTAGTATTTTTGACTAGACTATTTGAGGGTGATAAAATGAAAATTTCTACAAAGGGCCGTTATGGTCTAACGATTATGATTGAATTAGCAAAGCATTATGGTGAAGGGCCTATCCCATTACGCAAAATTGCTGCTGAAAAGGATCTTTCTGAGGCATACTTGGAGCAGTTAGTTTCACCATTACGTAATTCAGGCTTAGTGAAAAGTGTACGCGGTGCATATGGTGGATATATGTTAGCAAATCCACCAAGTGAAATTTCAGCGGCTAATGTTATTAGCGTGTTAGAGGGTCCAATTCAACCTGTAGAAGGTATTGAAAATGAAGAAGCACCTCAGCGAGAGTTATGGCTCCGCATTCGTGATGCTGTGAAAAATGTATTAGATACAACGACAATTGAGGATTTAGCTCAATATACTGAGGAAAATGTAGCGGAAGGCTATATGTTCTATATTTAAAATTAGGCTAAAGCACATCTCTCTACCCTAAGGAGAGAGATGAGTCTTTAGCGCTTTTCGTACAAAGGAGTTTTCAACATGAATTCATATATTTATCTTGATCATGCAGCGTCATCACCAATGAATGACAAAGTAATAGACGCTATGACTACAGCAATGCAACAAGTTTATGGGAATGCATCAAGTATTCATGGGATAGGTCGAGAGGCACGTAAATATTTAGATAATGCACGTGAAATACTTGCCCAATCAATTGGTGCTCAGCCTGGAGAAATTATTATAACAAGTGGCGGAACAGAGGCGGATAATACGGCTATTTTTGGTACTGTTTATGCACGGGCTGCTGAAGGGAAGCATATCATTACCACACAAATTGAACATCACGCGGTGTTACATACTTGTGAAAAGCTTGAGCGAGATGGCTTTGACGTGACATATTTGCCGGTTGATGAGAATGGCCGTGTTTCTGTAGAAGATGTGCGAAATGCATTGCGAGAGGATACAATTTTAGTAACGATTATGTACGGCAATAATGAAGTTGGTACGATTCAACCGATTGCTGAAATTGGTGACTTGTTACGTGAACATAAAGCTATTTTTCATACAGATGCCGTTCAGGCATATGGTTTAGAGTCAATTAATGTTGCTGATCTCCATGTTGATTTACTAAGTGTTTCTGCTCATAAGATTAATGGTCCTAAAGGTATTGGTTTCCTATACCAAAAAGCTGGGACACCATACACTAGTTATGCATTAGGGGGAGCACACGAGAAAAAACGTCGTGCAGGTACTGAAAATGTGCCAGCAGTGATTGGTTTTGCGACTGCAGTGCAAATTGCAAATGAGTTGCGAGAAGAAAAGCGCGCACTATATAATCGCTTCAAGCAAATTTTGCTGGATGTTTTCACGAAAGAAAAACTAGCCTTTCATATGAATGGAGATTTAAACCATACGCTCCCACACGTTTTAAATGTAAGTTTTTCTGGTATGGAAGTAGAGTCATTCTTAGTAAATCTTGATATGGCGGGTATTTGCGTATCGAGTGGTTCTGCGTGTACTGCTGGTTCCATTGACCCATCACACGTTTTAGTTGCGATGTTTGGACAAGGGGCAGAGGAATTACGTAACTCAATCCGCTTTAGCTTTGGTCAAGGTTTAACAGAAGATGATGTACAACATGCCGCAGAAAAAACAGCAGCGATAGTGAAAAGACTCGCGAAAAAGTAGTTTGCTGATAAATTTAGGCGTGTTGATTAAAATAGGTTAATTATTGAGCTTTGTTGCTATTTTGCTAATATTTTCCCTTTTCAACTGTTTGTAGCCCGTAGCGGAAATCAGCCTCTTCGAATTAATTCGAATGTGTAAAAATAGGATTAATCAACACATCTTTTAAAAATCGGGTTTATAACCAAAAATTGTGGGTGACTTTTGTTAAAACGTCTACTATGTAAATAAGTTGATTGGAGTGGAGACTAGGCGACTCCTTGGGGATTAGCAATAGAGGAACGAAGGCTAAAAGCATCACATCCTGTGATAACGCCTTCGTGACCAACATCGTGCTGCTGCCGCTACGTTTCACTCACGCTTTCGCGCAAAAGACATCTGTTGGCCC